>NZ_JBWKYN010000024.1:0-42927 GCF_059423785.1 Arcicella sp. GW458-12-2-14-TSB2
TTTTTATCCTGTATTTTTAGCATTAGACTTTTTATTATGAGCTATATCATAATTTCAGTACCCATAAACTGGATTTACTAACCTATTTACTTTGTAAAACCTTTTGTCACTCGTCAAAAAACCTTTTGTATCTAAACTTATTATTTCCTGACATTGGGATGAAAAAGTGTTAGTTTATTAGTCTTTTGTTAAATATACATTACCATAAATGGATGTTTTATAGTAAAACACTTGATAAAATACGATTAGAAGGTGCTATTTATTTGAGTCATATTATAAACTAAAAGTTGGGGTTTAATATTATATATAAACTAAAGAAACGTCATTAATCTTTTTTAAAACCTTATGGTTAAAAAGAATTAATGACGTTTCAAGAAAAACTTTAGCTGGAAAAATAATATATTTTTATACTTCTAAGCATTTGCTTTCTTTCTTCTCCAATTCAAAACTCTATTTTTTAAGCTTTCGATGATGTAGTACATACTTGGTACTAACAACAGCGTTAATAATAACGAGCTAGTTAAACCTCCAATAATTACCCAAGCCATCCCATTTTTCACTTCCGCTCCTGAACCACTTGCTAAGGCAATAGGCAACATCCCTGCTATCATGGCGATGGTAGTCATCAAAATAGGACGTAAACGTTCTTTACCTGCTTCTATCAATGCTTCTGTAACGGACATCCCTTTTTCTTTTAGGTGATTAGTAAAGTCTACAATCAAAATACCATTTTTGGCTACTAGCCCTAATAACATAATCAATCCTACAATGGCAAAAATTGTCAGTGATTCCATCGTCAAAGCCAAGGCTAACAATGCCCCAATCAAAGCAACAGGAATAGAAAACAATACCACAAATGGATAAATAGTGCTTTCGTACAGGGCTACCATGATTAAATAAACCAATAAGATACCTAATAACATGGCTAAACCTAAGCTACCAAAAGCATCTGCTTGGCGTTGTGCTTCTCCTTGATATTCAATGATAATGCCTTCGGGTAGTTTTACAGTACTCAACGTTTTTTGAATATCCGCTACTACAGTTCCTGTTGCTCGTCCCACGGTTGAGGCCGTTACTTTGATTGAATTCATTCTGTCTGAACGTTCTAACACAGCTTGTCCCACAATTTCACTTACATTGGCTACTTCTTTTAAGCGAATGATTGCTCCGCGACTATTTCTAAGCGTCAGCTCTCTCACATTTTCGATAGAACGCTTATCAGATTTTTCTAAAGAGATATTAATCGGATATTCCTCTCCTCCTTGCTTGAATTTGCTTTGGTCGTTTCCTCTAAAAGCCAATTGCACTGCTAGCCCCACTTCAGGAATCGTCAAACCTGCTTTCGTGATTTTTTCACGGTCAAGATTAATCGCAATTTCTGTTTTAGGACTTTTAGTACTAAATTCTACATAGTCAGTACCGGGTGTTTTACGAACGACTTCTTTCACAATTTTGGCTGTTTCCAAAATCTTATCCATATCAGTTCCTTTAATGGCTACTTGGATAGGTGCTTCGCTACCACCAGTCAGTGAAGTAGGGCGAACAACAACTTTTACACCCGGTATTTTTGATATTTCATCTCGCACCAACATGCCCATGGCATCTGTAGAAATGTTACGATGTTCTTTATCTACTAGCGTAACCGAAAGCTCCGCGATGTTTGAATTAGCGCTACCTGTACCCACGGCTCCAGTCTGTGTCCCAACGTTAGAGAACACTTTGGTTACTTCTGGTTTTTTCAATAAAATGGCTTCGGCTTGTTTCACCATCAAATTGGTTTGCGATAAAGGTGTTTGTGGCGACATTTCTAACTGCACAGAAAACTCTCCACGGTCGCCAGAACCTGCAAATGATGACCCAATAAAGCCCTTCGCCAATAAAGCAATCGACCCAATGAACATCAAGATAATACCGATAAGTACATAGCGTTTGTGTCCTAACGTCCATCTTAGGATAGTACCGTAATCTTCTTTCAGCCCATCAAGGAAGCGTTCAAAACCAAGGTTTACTTTGCCCCAAAGGCTATCTTCACTCAGGATTTCTATTTTCCCCCAACGCGATGCCAACAGAGGAGTAAGCGTAAAAGAAACAAATAAACTCATCAAAGTAGAGAATACTACTACCAAAGAAAACTCACGAAGAATATTTCCAATCAATCCTCCACTCATTGAAAGTGGTAGGAATACCACAACGTCTACTAATGTAATGGCAATAGCAGTAAACCCAATTTCACTTCGTCCTTCAATCGCCGCTTCCATTTTAGATTTACCCATTTCGAGGTAACGATAGATGTTTTCTAATACCACGATACTATCATCTACGAGAATACCAACTACCAAGGAAAGCCCCATCAAACTCATTAAGTTGAGCGAGAATCCGAATAAGTACATTAAAATAAACGTCGGAATCATAGCCGAAGGAATAGCAATTAATACAAATATTGAACTTCTGAAACTGTGTAAGAAGAACAACATTACTAAACCAACGATGATAATGGCCAGAAATAAATCATGTATTACAGCATCAGCTGAAGCAAGCGTATAAATAGACTGGTCGGCGGCAATATCATAACTAAATCCCTTGCTAGCATACTGTGCTTGAATCGTTTTCAACTTTTCTTTTACCAATTTACTTACGTTAACAGCATTAGCATCGGCTTGTTTCACAATTTCAATCCCTATCCCAGCCTTACCATTATTTCGGTTAAGGGTTTTGGTTTCTGTTTGTGCATCTGTAATGATGGCAATGTCTTTTAATAAAACTCGGCTACCGTCAGCATTTTGACGAACGATTAGTTCACGGAGGTCTTCTACTTTTACAATTTTGGCATCTAAACGTATAGACGTTCTATTTTCATTATTCAATACACTACCTGCTGGGTATGAGCTATTACTATTGGCAATCAATTGACTAGCCTGTGCCGATGAAATATTATATGCTTGTAGTTTATCATTATCAAAAGTAACCTGAATTTCACGTTCATTACCACCAATCAATCGAACCGTTCCTACACCGGGTACGTTTGATAAAATTGGTTTTAATTTTTGGTCGATAAGGTCGTACAAAGCTGGTTCTGACATTTTTGCCGAGGCACTTATTCTCAATACAGGAATTTCGTCCGTATTAAATCTACTTACTACAGGGTCGTCTACATCATCAGGTAGCGTTGATTTAATTTGATTAATCTTTCTTTCGGCATCTCTTTGCGCATTCAGTGTATTAATGCCCGCTTTCAATTGAACGGTGATTAACGATACACCTTCAGATGATGATGACGAAATTTTATCTACCCCTTCTATGGCCGAAACGGCCTCTTCTACAGGTTTCGTAATTGTATTTTGTACTTCTTCAGACGACGCACCACGATACGTTGTTTGAACGATGATTACGTTAGCTTCAAACTTGGGTAATAAATTATAATTCAGTTGTTTATAACTTACAAAACCAAATAAAATCAACGTCACGAAAATTACTGTAATCAGTAATGGTCGTTTTATGGCTATTTCAGTAATTGACATATTTCTTAAAATTATTGGTTGGTGGTTTTTGTAATTTTACTACCATTGGTCAGGTTGATTTGTCCACTTGTAACCACTTCTTCACCAGCTACTAAGCCACTAATCACTTCTATATTTTCGCCTATCTCACGGCCCACAGTAATTTTACGGAGTAAGGCCGTATTGCCTTCTACTACATATACAAAAGGATTCTTTGTACCTTCTGCTAAGGCTAGCTTAGGAATTTGTAGTAAAGTTGCTTTTCTACCTAAATCAAAATCAACCATTACATAAGTACCCGCACGGAGCACGTTGGTATTCAATAGTAATTCCACACGATAATTATGGTTTTCATCACCTTTGGGCGAAATAAATTTTATTTGACCTGAGAAGCTTTTATTTGGGAATACATCAGAAGTAACTTTTGCTGTTTGTCCTATACGTAATTGATAGACATCTTTTTCATTGACAAAAACTACTGTCTTCAAGTGTACATCATCTGTAACAGTTGCAATGACAGTACCGGGGCTTACAAATTCGCCAGCTACTAATTTACGAGCTGTAACCACACCACTAATCGGCGAAATAATATTGCCGTCTTCAATTTGCTGTTTTACTTGTTCTATTTGTAAACGAGTATTTTCAACGTCATACTTAGCATTTATTACGCTCAATTCAGTACCAGCATTACCTTTATATAAATCGTTGTTTCGGGCATAATCTTTTTCTAATTTAGCAAGGGTTAGCTCGTTAGTTTTCAATGTTATACTTTTCAAACGATTGTCAAGCGTACCGACAACCTGACCTTTGGCAACCCGTGAACCAATATCAATGGTTAGTTTCTGAATTTTACCTTGGATACCTACGGCAATGGTTGCTTCATTACTCAATTCTAACGTTGCTGGTAAAGATACCTTTCCATCAAAAGGTAATAGTTGAGCTTTGGCTGTAGCAACCGAAACAGGAATAATGGAACGGTCTACTACAACTTTATTAGCTTCAATTTTTTTCTTGTTTCTGAATAAGGTAAAGGCTATCAAGCCTGCGATGGCAAATATTGTGAGGGTAACGATGAATGACTTTTTCATATCTGGTTGAATTAAAATTGACTAATATAGCTTTTTAAGGTTCCTTTAGATTTTTCATATTCGAGACGCGAGCTCAAGAAATTTATCAAGGATGTAACATAGTTACTCTGTGCTTCTTTATAAGAATAATCTGAATTGAGTAAGTCAGACAGTGTAGCTACGCCCTTTTGATACTCCAATTCGCTATTATCATAAACCTCTTTAGCTAAATTCAAATTTTCTCGGTTGGTGGCTAAATCTGATGATGATTTTTGTAGTTGAGCATTCGCATTCTGAAACTGCATATCCATCGTATTGGTATTAATTTTCAGATTAGCTCTAGCATTTTGCAGCGTCAGTTCAGCCTGTTGCACTTGACTGCTCTTGCGATAACCACTAAAAATTGGCACATTTACTTTCAAGCCAATTGCTGAGAAATCTATCCAATTTTTGAAAGATTGATTGATTTCGTTGCCAAACGCCATCACTCCATAACGAGCATAAGCACTTACGGTAGGCAGATATGCTGCGTGTTTGCGTTTAACATCAAATTCTTGAAGCAGGATATTATTTTGTTGAATTCTATAATCTAAAAGATTAGTAATATCGGCTGTATTTTCTGGTGAAACTGCTACAAAACTTTCATAATTACCTATTTCAGAAACATTCAAGGGTTCATTCAAAGGCATTCCCATAGCATTTTTCAGTTTATTAATAGCCACTTGCTTATTAGCTTGAAGAATAGATTTCTGAGACAGGATGTTATTCAAGCTTACTTGGGTACGGTCATATTCGGTTTTTTTGATAACTCCTTTGTCTAATCGCAATTTCAATATTCCCAATAGTTCACGGTATTTCTTTTCGTTTTCAAGCAAAATTTTCTCTTGTTCTACATAAACCAATACTTGAAAATAAGCCCCTGTAGTGCTATAAATAAGGTTATCTTGATTTTGCTCTCTTTTCAATAATGATACCTGATTGTTGGGTTCAGCAGCCTTGATACCCACCAACATTGATTTATCAAAAATTACTTGGTCGACCTGAGCCGTACCATTGGTATTGTATTGATTACCAAATTGTAAACGAATTTCTGTGGGACTAAAAGCACCTGCTGGAATCACAGAAACTTGTCTTTTTAGGTTATCATCAAAAGTAATGGTTGTATTTACTTGCGGTAAATATCCTGCCAAGGCTTCTCTTGATTTTTCTTTGGCAATCGCTATTTCATTGTCATAAATGCTATTGCTTATATGGTTTTTTAAGGTAAACGCTATGCATTCTTTTAGCGTCATTACCTTTTGAGCTTGCGTTGAAAATCCACTCAGGGCGAGCCATAAATAGAAGAGCAATTTTCTCGTTTTCATAAAATATAGTTGATTTGGTTATTATTGAATTTGAAAAGATTGACAACGTCAACCTTTTAGGCAAAAAAAACTACTTTTCAGCGTTTTCTTTTAATTTGATTAATACACTTTTGAAAATAGCTAAATCTTCCTCTGAAATATCTTTAAGATTCTTATGAGTATTCTGATTGATAATTTCCTCGCATTTTTTCAACATCTCAGAACCATCTTCAGTAATAACAATATGCTTTTTACGACGGTCGATTGAGTCATTCACACGCACAACTAAGCCTAGGTTTTCTAGCTGGTCGATATGGCGCATTACCGCAGACTTATCTTTTTTCATAATATCTGCTAAGTCTGACTGAATAGAATCTTCTTGAGAGAGGATTTTCAAAATAAAATTTTGTTCAGGAGTAATCATCAGACCATTTTCTTCAAAGTTTTTAGCCGTTTGCTTAAACAATGCTTTGATTGTGGTAGCAAATAAAAATTGAAATGAGTTTTGATTAATATCCATGTTATTAGTTGTAATAATAAATAGTTGACAAATACAACGATTCAAAATTACAACTAAAGTTTTGATTTCCAAACTGCTACACCATTATTTTTTAGAAACTTTTAGTTCCTGCTAACATTCAATGAATAAAATAGGATGATTTCACAATATTCAATTAAAATTCCCTCTTAAAAATCCTTAGTTCATCCATCATAATCCTCATTTCATCGGAAATCAATTCAATAAATATTCATTTTGAAGTTGTTTTGAATCGTCAATTAAACAACACGATGATGAAAACCTTTACTTATCTATTAATCCTCTATTTCTTATTTATTGCTACGCAAGTTTTTTCACAAACTACGGTAACAGGCAAAGTGCTTGACGAAAAAGGCAAAGGCTTACCAGGGGCAAACATCTCTTTGAAAGGCTCTTATGATGGTGCTACTGCCGATGCGGATGGAAACTTTAAATTTACCTCTACCGAAAAAGGTGAACAAATACTCGTTTGTACTTTTGTAGGTTTTGATACCTTCAATAAGAGTATTTTGATGGATCAGAAGAATATTGAAGTTATTTTCAAACTTAAAGAATCAGCGAACGAACTAAATACTGTCACTGTTACAGCAGGTACTTTTGAGGCATCAGATGAAAAGAAAACAACTTTAATAAAACCCTTGGATGTTGTAACTACAGCGGGTGGCGGAGCCGACATCACCAAAACCATGACATTGTTAACTCCGGGGTCACAACGCAACGGTGAGTCGACTGGGATGTTTGTTAGAGGAGGTTCAGCACAAGAGTCTAAAATTTTGATTGATGGACTAACCGTACAAAATGCTTATAATACTGCTTCGCCTGATGTGGCCTCTCGCTCACGCTTCTCTCCTTTTCAGTTCAAAGGTTCAGCGTTCTCAACAGGTGGATATTCTGCTCAATATGGTCAGGCTTTGTCAGCAGTATTATTAATGAACACGACTGATTTAGCGACGGAATCAAGTTATACTGTCAATGCAAATTTTGCACAGCTTGCTACTGCTTATACAAATTTATCTGACAACCATTCAATCAGCGGAACGCTGGCTTATACTAATTTAACACCCTTATTCAAGATATATCCACAAAATATAGATTGGGTAAAAATTCCAGAACAAATTAATGCAGCAGCCTCTTATCGTTTGAAACCGTCGGCAGATGCAGCCTTTAAACTAGATGCAGTATATGCCAAAAGCGAGTCTGGTATGATGTTCAATAATACTGACCAAAATCTTTCGCTTTCACGATTTGGGATAAAAAACGATAACATCCTTATAACTAGTACTTATCAAAAAGCCTTAGACAAAAATGCAGCATGGGTATTGAAATCGGGCGCCTCTTATTCTTATAACAAAGATAACCTAAGCGTAAATGCTGATGCTTTTGAAAAAACTGAACAGCGTTCTCAATTCAGAGCTGTTGCGATAAAGTCTTTTGATAATGGCTCAAATATTTTGTTTGGTACAGAAGGACACATTGCTGAGTATGGCTTAACAATAGCCCAAGCTTTGAGCGATGCAAAACAATACAAATTGACGGATAATTTTGAAACACTATTCTCTGAATCAGAGTTTTACTTAACCCGTAAATTGGCTGGTAGAATTGGTGTTAGAGCCGAGCATTCATCCTTAGCATCAAGCTTTAATGTAGCGCCAAGATTTTCTTTGGCTTATAAAACAGGGCTTTATTCACAAATATCAGCCGCAGGAGGAAGTTTCTACCAAACGCCTGATTTTCAATACTATTACTACAACAAAACGTTAGGGTATGAAAAAGCGACTCATGCAGTATTGAACTATCAAGTTATTAAAGATAACCGTACTTTCAGGGTGGAGGCTTATTATAAAAAGTATTCAAACTTAGTGCGTGAATATCCTGCCCAAGAAAACTATTTTGATGCCAATCCTCAACGTTTTCCAAATGGGAGAACAGACAATTCGGGTTTTGGCGATGCTCAAGGACTTGATGTATTCTTTCGTGATAACAAATCTTTTAAGAATGGGCAATTATGGATTAATTATAGCTACTGCGACTCAAAACGTTTGTCTGGCAATTACCTTACTGAAACACAACCTAGCTTTGTATCAAACCATAACCTAAATGTTATTTACAAGCAATACATTGCCAAACCTATGATGACGGTTTCGGGAACATATTCCTTCACGAGCGGTCGCCCCTACTATAACCCGAACAATCCAGTCTTTATGTCCGACCGCACCCCTGTTGTACATAATACCAGCATTTGGGTTAATTACTTGACGAACATCAAAGGCAATTTTATGGTAGTTTACTTTTCGGTTGATAATATCTTAGGAACGCACAATGTGTATAATTATCGCTATTCGGATGATGGCAAGACACGTACAGAAGTAAGACCAGCTGCATATCGCATGATTATGCTTGGTACATTTATCACAATTTCTAAGAAAAAAGTATTGCCAGAAGATATGCGTAAAAATTGATGAAACACAAACATTTTTCACGCTAAGAAAACAACAACTCACCCCTTGAAATACTTAGTTCATCGGAATTAGATTCATTCAAAAGCTAGCGTAACCTACTTTTGAAACATCGAAGCTGTTTAAACTTTCACTTTCGGGTTAAACTAAGTCTTTTTGAATAGCTTGTTCCAAAATTTACTCAACGTAGCGATGCTATGCTTCGTAAATTTTGAAAAAATCAATTCAAAAATACAATACTTTCACCTCAGAATCCGAAAGTTTAAACAGCTTCATCAAAAAGAAAATACTCACACAAAAACATAACCGAATATTATCATGAAAAATCTATTCTTAACTTTCGTTATTGCATTAACAGTCTTTATCTCAAAAGCCACCGATAGCGAACGCTTTAATAAAGCCATGGGCGAAACCTTGGTACAATTAGGACAAGCCAAAGATGTTGCCTCATTCCAAGAAGTAGCTAATAAATTTGAAAGAATTGGCAGTTCCGAAACTGCGGAATGGTTGCCAAATTATTATGCTTGCTTAACCTACACACTTATTGCCATTCAACAAAAGGGCGATGATATTGATAAGTACTTAGACAAAGCCGATACTTTTGTAGAAAAACTTGCACAGCAAAAAGTGACAAGCTTAGACGAAGTAGAAGTATTGAAAGCACAAATAGCGATGATGCGTATTTCGGTGGATGGGCAAGCTAGGTTTATGAAATACGGTTCAGCTTTTGAAGGAGCTATTAACAAAGCAAAAGCAATCAATCCTGAAAACCCTAGAGCTTATGCTTTAAAAGCTCAAATGATTTTTTATACACCAGAACAATTTGGAGGAGGAGCTAAAAATGCTTGTCCTGAAATCCAGAAAGCCTTAGAAAAATTCGCTAACTTCAAAGCAATAAGCCCTATTAGTCCAAACTGGGGTGTAGAACAAATCAAGGGCATGGCGAAGGCATGTAATTAAGATAATAAAATCATACAAGAATTATGACGGTGTAAAAGCCGTCATTCATTTTTATGGCAAAGGAATTAAAATCAAGTTTTTGGGGACGTTTCTGGTTGATAGGCTTTTTTACTGTAATGGCCTTTAATGGGCATTTCTATTTTATTATCGCTATTATCAGAGGGAAAAGTCAATACAAAGATTTCTTTATTAATGTAATTTACAGCAATATTTATGATGCCACCATGATGATTGGTTTGTGCTGGATATTCATCAAGTTTGGTTCTTTTAGTAGGTTTTCATTAGTAAGGCACGGCATTTTAACACTCTGTATGATAGTCTCGGCTATACTAAAGTTTTTTAGTTTTTCATTGCTATATGGTCTTTTTGAAAATCATACGACTGAAAGAGCCGGTAATTATTCCAGAGATTATTATGATTTATTATTTGTGTTGGGGCCTATACTTGGTGCAAATATTATCTACTATTGGTTTACCCATGAACGCACAAGGCTCATTAAAATGACTGAACAGGAATATCAGCTATTACAATTAAACGACCTAAAAATCAGGGCAGAGCTAGAGGCATTGGAAGCTAAAATTAATCCTCATTTTTTATACAATTCCTTAAACTCTATCGCTTCGTTAGTACATGATGACCCCGACAAAGCCGAACACATGGTATTGAACCTTTCAAAATTCTATCGCTATTCAACAGGACGAAGTCAGGAACATTTTGATACTTTAGAGAACGAATTAGAGATTGTAAAGACTTATCTAGAGATTGAGAAAATCCGTTTTGATGAGCGATTGGTTTACGCTGTTGAATTTGAAGACGAAGCTTTTAGGAAATATAAAATACCGAGATTTTTGTTACAGCCTATTATTGAAAATGCTATTAAACATGGTATTTCAAAAATTGCAGGACAAGGTATCTTGAAAATTAAGGTCTCGCAGGAAGAAGACAACTTAATTATCAAGATTTTTGATAACGGTGTTCCCTTTCCAGATAATATTTTTTCTGGTTATGGTTTAAAATCTATCCAAGATAAACTTCGTTTGCTTTCAGGTGAACAGGCTTCGATGGAACTGACTAATAAGCCAGAGAAAGTTGTTATTATTGCTTTGCCTGTAGATAGTGATAAGCTGTAAGCTTTGAGTCTTTTTTGCTATTTACTTTTTTGATTTTTAGTTTAACGGATTTTTAGTTTCCAGTTTTTAACTTGCATTTTTTCGATGTGCTGTACTTCAGCAATGCCAAATTCTCTGAAACCTGCTTTTTTGAGTACGTTCTGAGAAGGTAAATTAAAAAATGGAGTATCGGCAATGATGGTTTTTAATGATGGTTCAAGGCTTGCCCAATCTATCAAACAATTGAGGGCTTCAGTAGCATAACCTTTTTCACGGTGTTTGCCATCAATAAAATAGCCTACCATAGTTACGCCATCTTGGTCGGGAAATCCAGCAAAACCAATACCACCAATAGAGATATTTTCAGCAACTAAAACTATTTCCCAGTTGGTGTACCAAAAAAAAATGTCAGAATTTTCAGCCGTCATCGGAAGCCAAAAATTAACTAAAGCATCCAAAGTTTCAGCTTTGTCAAAATCACTAATTTCCCATGTAGATGGATTTAAACCTAATTTTTCTACCATCTTATCTCTACTTTGAATAAACCAAAGCGTCAATAAATCATTATCTAAGGGAATTAATTTTAAGCGTTCAGAATATATTTCTATCATCATTATCTCCACGATTGGCCATCATCGTGTATATCAAAAAGTAATCAACGATTTGGCAAATCGTGATAAAAACTATGTTTAAAACAATATTAATCGACGACGAAAAACTCGCTATCAATCGCCTCGAAAGATTGCTTAGCAAATATAAGGATACTTTTGAGATAATAGGGCGTGCAAACAATGGAGCCGAAGGGCTTTCGCTCGTAGAAACGCTCCGTCCAGATTTGATTTTTTTAGATATTGAAATGCCTGTCATGACGGGCTTTGAAATGCTTTCTCGTCTTACTTTTATGCCTTTGGTGGTTTTTGCTACGGCTTTTGACGAGTATGCTATCAAAGCTTTTGAAGAAAACTCAATAGATTACCTCTTGAAGCCCATCGAATATGAAAGATTGGATAAAACTGTGCAGAAATTAATGCTCTGGCAGTCGAACACTGTTGCCAAAATAGAGCAGCCTACCAATCAAGAGAATCTATTCAATGATAATCTACTGAAAATGATTGAGGCGATGAAGCCTAAAAAGGCTATTAGCTCAATTTCCGTAAAAACGGGTAACAAAATTTTATTGATTGATTTACAAGATATTAGCCATTTTGAGGCTGATGATAAATATGTTTTTTTGATTACCCTCGACGGACAAAAGTATTTAACGAGCTACACGATTTCTATCCTTGCAGAGAAACTGCCTTCTGCTCAATTTTTACAAATTAGTAGAGCGAACATTGTCAATACTCAGAAAATCAAAGAAATAGAAAAGCATTTTAATGGAAAATTTCAGATTACGATGAAGGATAAAGGACAAAGTAAAATGATGTCTGGCGGGACTTTTGGGGAAGCGATTAAAGGTTTGTTTGAGATTTAGGTTTTTGGGAGGACTTTAGGATTTTAGACTTTAAGACGCTAGACATAAGACTAGAAGATGAAGAGTTTTGAATTTGAGAGCTAAAGGACTTTAGGATGATAGACTAAAAGACACAAGATGTAAGAGTTTAGACTTCAACATTAAAAAATTGTAGGATAAAAATCACTAACTCACAACTCACTCAATCACAACTATCTAACTATTTAAAAACCCCTTTGGCTATTAAATACGGCACGATTAACCAAAGTAATCCTTTGATTAAGAAAAAGAAAAAACCTGCCCAACCTAAGCGTTTGAGCCATGCAAAAAAATTTATTTTGGGTGGGTGATTATTATTTTCCAATGTATGCAGATGATGGTTTCCAATTTAACGCCATTCTCTTTTAAATAGTTTTCAACTCAATAATTTTTCTCTCATTGAGTTGAAAAGCATTTATTATTATTTTAATAAATCATCTACAGCAGTTTGTACTTTTTCAAAGCCAAATCTTCCTATAACTTCTTGCATCATGGCTGTAATTTGGTCATTACACAAGTTACCAATGCTACCTTCGTGACTGTGTTTTAAATCACGATTAGGTGTATAAGTATTTGAATTGATTTCGTTACCGATAATTTTATAAGCCTCACGGAAAGGTACGCCCTGCAATACTAACTCGTTTACTCGTTCTACCGAAAATAATAAATCATATTTGGTGTCTTCTAGAATACCTTCTTTGACTTGAATATTCGAAAGCATGAAGTAAGTCATGTCTAAACAATTGAGTATCTCATCAAAGGCAGGCATCAATATTTCTTTCAAAATCTGCATTTCACGATGATATCCCGAAGGTAAATTACCCATCACCAACATAATTTCGTTAGGAAGCCCTTTCAAACGATTGGTTTTTCCTCTTAACAATTCTGCTACGTCAGGGTTCTTTTTGTGGGGCATAATAGAACTACCTGTTGTCATTTCATCTGGCAATTTGATAAAGCCAAAATTCTGCGAGTTATACAAGCAAATATCCATCGCCAACCTTGAAAGCGTTGATGCAAATTGAGCAATGGCTGTAGTAGCAAACAATTCCGTTTTACCACGCGACATCTGAGCGTACACTACATTATAATGAAGGTTGTCAAACCCTAATAATTCAGTAGTCATGGTGCGGTTCAAGGGAAACGACGAACCATAGCCTGCCCCAGAACCTAGCGGGTTTTTGTTGGCCAAACGATAAGCTGTTTGCAACATTTCCATATCATCCACCAAACTTTCAGCATAAGCACCAAACCACAATCCGAAACTTGAAGGCATCGCAATTTGTAAGTGAGTGTATCCGGGTAGTAGCACCTCTTTGAATTTTTCACTCAAAGAAATCAACAATTCAAACAATTGATTAGACGACTCAGCCACTTCTTGCAAACGACTACGGGTGAAAAGTTTTAGGTCTACCAATACTTGGTCGTTGCGCGAACGCCCCGAATGTATTTTCTTGCCAGCCTCACCCAATTTACGCGTAAGCATCAATTCTACCTGTGAATGAACATCTTCAATACCTTCTTCAATGATAAAATCTCCCGATTGAATAGTCTGATAAATTGCCTTTAGTTCTTGTTGAATTTCAGAGAGTTCTGATTTTTCAAGCAAACCAATGCTTTCTAACATCTGTGTATGAGCCAAAGACCCCAACACATCAAATTCAGCGAGGAGTACATCAAATTCAGGGTCACGCCCAACGGTAAATTTTTCAATTTTTTCGTTTACCGAAACATTATCTTTTTGCCAGAGTTTGCTCAATTTTTTATCTTTTATAATTCGTTTTAAACCTTAATAAATATCTTCTTTTGATACATCCATCGCAAAATTAGCCATTCAAACAATAAAATAAGTGTTCCTTGCACCAAGGTTTTATAAGGAAGCCCAAAAATCATGGCATAATCTTTCCCGAGATGGATGAATAAAGATTTTGCAATATATGAATCTACGGTATGTGCTATGATATAAGCAGCGATAGAATTTGTGCCAATTACTAACAAAAAATAGGCATAGTTTCTTTTTTCAAGGACGTCAATCGTCCAGTAAAAAAATGCCATTAACAGAAAACACCAACCTCCGCTAAAGATTACCCATGTTGGAGTCCAGATTCGCTTTACATTCGGACAAATTCCTAAACTATTAATCAATGACCCTAAGGCTAATCCTGCTATTCCTAGCACGATAAAGGTTCTCAGTTTTTGATTAGCCGTAGTAGTTGATTTCAATATATTGCCAGCCAAAAGTCCAAGAATCATGGTGCCTAAAGTAGGAATAAAACTCAAGGTGACATACCCTCCTCCATTGAAAACAAAAGGATTTTCACGAGGAAAGAGGTTTAAAAACCATTGATCAAAATGTGCAGCAAAATTGCTGTTTTTATTCCAATGAGCAGCAAAACCTTTTAGTAAATGCGGCCAATCTTTATCCACACCAACTGATGAATAATCAAAAGAAGCGTCAGGTAGTGGATAAACTGCAAAAGCTAGCCAATAGCCCAAAAGGATGATAATTAAGGCTGTAATCTGTATCTTTTGTGAGCGGAAATTTAATAGAAACAAGAACGAATATCCTAAGCCTATTTGAGTAAGGGTATCTTCAAATGTGAAATTTGTTTGGTTTCGCCATTGAGATCGAAGAAAAATACCTAATAAAATCAACTTCAAAGAACGCCACAATACATGACCAAATGTCTTGGAAAAACTTCCTTCTTGTTGCAAACGATTCGCCACTGAATAAGGAAGGACTACGCCTACTAAAAAAGAAAAAGAAGGTTGAATTAAATCATGTAAAGAACAGCCTATCCACGACACATGAGATTGATGAAACGCCAGTATTTTCCAAAATGAACTTTCGGGTAATGCTTCTGATACTTTATCGAAACTCAGTACCTCAGCCATCATTAAAAACATCACAAAGCCTCGATATACATCTGCGGAACTGAGGCGACTAGTAGGTAATGACTGAGACATTGTTTTTTAAGTTTTTTTTATCTGGCAATGATTACTTCTCCTAACATTTTAATATACAAATCTATCCCTTCTTCTATTTCTGAAAGGTATATAAATTCATCTGCTGTGTGCGAACGCCCAGAGTGCCCAGGGCCTAATTTCAATGACTGGCAGTCTAACACAGCTTGGTCGGAAGTAGTGGGCGACCCATAAGTATTCCTTCCAAGTTTAATACCTGCTTGAACAATTGGGTGTTCCAAAGGAATAGATGATGGCTTCAATCGAATAGAACGAGCCTGCGCATCTGATTCAATATGCTGACGAATAGTATTCAATGTTTCTTCTAATGAATATTGCTCTGTTACCCGACAGTCAATCGTAAAAGCACATGTATCAGGAACTACATTATGCTGCTTACCAGCATTGATAATAGTAACCGACATTTTCATCTTACCTAACACAGGCGATACTTTAGGAAATTCATAATTTTGAATCCAATTAATATCACGAAGTGCTCTGTAAATGGCATTATCTCCTTCTTCACGAGCAGCATGACCTGCCTTTCCATGAGCAGTACAATCTACCACCATCAAACCTTTTTCGGCAATAGCCAAGTGCATTTCTGTCGGCTCTCCTACTATGGCGAATGATATTTCGGGCAAATCGTTTTCTTTCAATAATAACTCCAACCCATTTACGCCTGAAATTTCTTCTTCGGCAGAAGCCACAAAAAGGACATTGAAACTTAAATCACTTCTATGATAAAAATAGCAAAAAGTAGCCAATAAACTCACTAAACATCCCCCTGCATCATTACTCCCTAAACCATATAGCTTATCCTCTACCACGAGTGGTTCAAAAGGGTTTAACGTCCAAGAAGGATTTGGTTTTACGGTATCGTGATGTGAGTTTAGCAATACCGTTGGTAAAGAAGGATTGAAATGTTTGTTCCTTGCCCAGAGGTTGTTAATTTTTCTACGAAAGGGTATATTTCTTTCTCTGAAAAATTCTTCAAGAATATCACCTGTTTGTTGCTCTTCACGGCTAAACGATTGCGTAGCAATCAATTGTTTTAAAAGGGCAATAGCGTCTTGTGTAAGTTGTTGTTGTAAGGTCATATCATTAACTTGGTTTCAGAACCAAGTAGCTTTTTATCCGAATATTGAAAACCGGTTTGAAAGTGCTAAAATATCTTCTTTACGCGCTAATTGATTAATCCACTCAGCTGGAATTTGGTCAAAACCATAATACAAACCAGCCATTCCACCCGTTACAGAGCCAATAGTGTCGGTATCACCCCCTAAATTTATACCCTTGAGGACAGCGTCATGAAAATTGTCGGTCGTAAGAAATGTCCAGAGACTGGCTTCTAATGTATGAAGAATATATCCAGAAGAGAAAATTTCCTCTTGAGCGAGGTGAAAAATATCATCAAATAAAATTCTATTATAAAGCTCAATTTCAGAGTTTTTTATTTGAATTAAATGCAAGTAATCGCGAACAGTATTTTGGGTTTCGTAATAAGCCTCAAACTTATTTTCTTCTTTTAATAGGTTTATGACAAATTCAACGGCAAAAAAACAACCAATAATGGTACGAACATGTGCATGAGTAATACTAGATACTTCTTTGACCATGCAAAAGCGTTGGTCAATAGGCTTATTTTTTAAGTAAAAAGCCAATGGCAGAATACGCATCAATGACCCATTTCCATTCGAATAATCATCACATTCACCAGATTGGTAAGGCGAAACCCCTTTTAATATTTTATCAATAGCATTTCGTGTAGCAACACCAACATCAAAAACTACCTCTCGGGGTGTCCAGACGTTGAATTGATACCAATCACATAAACGCTTGGCTAATTGTTCTATATCGTAGCCTTCAATTAGTTGTTCAGCCAAACAAAGCGACATGGAAGTGTCATCTGACCAAGTACCAGCAGGTTGATGATGCGTACCATATTCACGCATCCCCACTACTGGTTTTGCTTGTAAATGTTTACGACTCATAAACTCTACAGGTACGCCTAAAGCATCACCAGTGGCAATGCCAAAAAGTAGTCCTTTACTGTGTTGCATAAACGTAAATCAGACCTAAGTCTGCTATCATTTTATAGGTTATTCGGTTATCAAAACGGTTCCAGCGATACCATCTTTAACGGCCAATTTTACTTCTTTAGCATGGCAAATTGTTACTTGGGCTACTCCATCAGTCAATGCTTTAAAGGCATTATCCAATTTTGGTATCATTCCTTTGTTGATAGCTCCTTCAGCTTTATAATGCTCATAATCAGCAGGCTTCAATACAGCTATTACAGATTCATCATCCTCGGGGTCTGACAATACTCCTTTTTTCTCAAAGCAATAAACCAAGTTTACTTCATAGTCCTCTGTCATTGCCACGGCTATTGCTTGGGCTTGGGTATCAGCATTGGTATTCAGCATATTTCCTTCTTTGTCATACGTCAAAGGAGCAAACACTGGCACAATATCTTGTGATAACAAACTGGCGATGAAAGAGCTATTTATTTTTTCAATATCCCCAACAAAACCATAGTCAATCGTTTTTACTGGACGCTTTTTCGATAAAATCACACCCCCATCCGCACCAGTCAATCCAATGGCATTATCGCCAAATTGTTGCATACGTGCTACCAATGATTTATTGACCAAACCTCCATACACCATTGTTACGACATCCAACATGGCTTTATCCGTGATTCTTCTTCCTTCAACCATGACGGTTTCGATGCCTAATTTTTCAGCTACCTGGGTGGCTATTTTACCTCCGCCATGAACCAAAATCTTGGGTGCAGGAATATCTGAGAAATCTTTTAGAAACTGTTCACAAAAAGCAGGATTATCAATAACGTTCCCTCCGATTTTTACAACTGTTAATTTCATATTATCTTATAGAAAACGCTTTTGGCATTTGTCAAGCATTTTCAAAAACAAAAGCTAGAATAAATAAGGACTTTCTTCTTTGATTATTTTAAGTAGAATTTGCTTCAACACTACCTGTGCCGACCATACTCTGTTACCTGCTTGTTGAACTACTACAGAATGATGAGAATCTAACACGGCATCTTCTACTACAATATTTCTACGAACTGGCAAGCAGTGCATAAATTTAGCGTTGTTGGTCAGCTTCATTTTGTCCATCGTCACCATCCACGCTGGGTCTTGATTCAATATTTTCCCATATTGTTCATAAGACGACCAGTTTTTGGCATAAATAAAATCGGCATCCTTAAATGCTTCTTCTTGATTATAAGTAACCTTGGCATTGCCTGCAAATTCAGGGGCAAGCTCATAGCCTTCTGGATGGGTAATCACAAAATCAACATCAGCTGCATTCATCCATTCTGCAAAAGAATTTGGAACAGCCTGTGGCAAAGCTTTTACGTGCGGAGCCCATGTAAGTACTACCTTAGGACGAGGTTTCGTTTTCAATTCCTCAATCGTAATTAAATCGGCTAGCGATTGTAGTGGGTGACGAGTAGCAGATTCCAAACTTACGATTGGTTTACCTGTATGTTTTACAAATTGATTTATTACTTTTTCTGAATAATCCTCTTCACGATTTACTAATGTCGGAAAACTACGAATACCCACAATATCACAGTATTGTCCCACCACTGGAGCAGCTTCTTTAATATGCTCGGCTTTGTCACCATTCATGATGGCACCATCTTCAAACTCTAAGCCCCAACCATCCTGTCCAACATTCATTACCATAAGCTCTAGTCCAAGATTCTGAGCGGCACGTTGTGTACTTAAACGAGTACGAAGACTTGAGTTAAAAAACAAAAGACCCATAGTTCTATTTCTACCTAGGTGTTTATCTGCATAAGGAGCTTTTTTGTATAATAGGGCCTCTTTTACAAGTGCTTGTACATCAATGGCATCTTTGACCGACAGAAAATGTTGCATATTTTATAAGCTGATTTAATCTTAGATATTATTTAAATTTCTTCAAGTTTGATTAAGCAGATTAATATTTTTGAAGAATATTTTGCAAAGTTAATTCAATTGTTAAAATAATACATGATTTTGTTAAAACAGTTAAAGAACTATTAAATCGTGGGTTTGTAGTGAATAAAGATTAGACTTATTTTGATAAAAACATTTTTATCAAAATTGAGTAGATTAAAAAGTTTAATATTACAATCGAGCAAAAAAATATGGCGAACCTCAGAAAGACTCGCCATACTGCCACTAACACACCAAAATATAGACTTATACCTTTAAAAAAGAGAACAAATCTTATTTCTTAAGAGTACTTACGTAAAAAGTGAGGAAAAGGATTCGTCAAACTATTTTTTTTTTAATATTTTTTTCATGACGCTACAATTACTAATTGCCCTTTTTTAAAAAACCTCTATATCAATATTGTATTATTTCAATCTTACTATGAAGCTATTTTATTAACAGGGTTTGCCATAGGCAATTATCGTTAAGAGGAATGTTTTCTTATCAAACAATTAGCTCAATGAGCCGCACTTTATCGTTTATTTTTAAAAAATAAAGCAGTAGATTTGACGTTAGGGAAAAGGAAAAAACTAATTGCCTAATATTAAAATCGCTTATTTAGCATATTATTTATGATCTTATCTGTAGATATTTATAGCCGTAATACTTGGTGGAAAGTAGCCTTCTTAGGGTTTTGCTTGATTGTCGGTATATTTTCTTTATACTTTACTGACAAAATCGTTTCTAAGCTTGAAGAACGTGAAAAACAGCAAATAGAATTATATGCTGAATCGCTGAAATATGCCATGACCAGCGACCCGAATCAGGATGTAAATTTTTTCTTTGAGAAAATAAAAAAATCGAATGAGAATAATACCATTCCTATCATTCATAAAGATGGAAACGGATATTTAACAGCTAGAAACATAGAAATGCCCGAGGGCTTAAGCTCTAAAGCACAGCAAACATTTTTACAGCAAAAACTAGAGGAAATCATCAGAGACGACAACCCACCTATCGAGCTCGACATGACCCTCCACACCGAATATATTTATTATGGCAATTCTCGTTTATTAGATTTGCTTCGTTATTACCCCCTTTTTCAATTAGCAGTAGTATTAGTCTTTGGCTTAGCAGCCTACCTGTTTTTTGATGCCTCGAGGCGTTCGGAACAAAATCAAGTTTGGGTAGGTTTGGCGAAAGAAACTGCTCATCAATTAGGCACTCCCCTTTCTTCCCTTACGGCATGGGTTGAATATTTCAAAAATGACCCAACTTATGACCCCGAAATCGTTAAGGAATTAGAAAAAGACGTTATCCGATTAGATATTATCACAACTCGTTTTTCAAACATTGGGTCTATTCCAGTATTAAAACCAGAAAACATCATCGAAACGATAGAGACCTTTATGTCGTATTTGCAAAAAAGGATTTCTACAAAAATTATTTTTTCATTTGATAATCAACTTAACGAAAAACAAACCGTTAATATCAATCGCTACTTATTTGAATGGGTAATCGAAAATATTTGTAAGAATGCCGTTGATGCCATGGGGGGCGTTGGCTCTTTAAAAATCACCTTATCTGAAACCAAAAACAATAAAATTGCCATCGACATTAGCGATAGTGGCAAAGGTATTTCTAAACAAAATGTCAGCAAGGTGTTTAATCCAGGCTTTAGTACTAAAAAAAGAGGTTGGGGCTTAGGGTTAACGTTGGCAAAACGTATTATTGAAATATACCACGATGGTAAATTATTTGTAAAACATTCAGAATTAAATAAAGGTACTACATTCAGAATTTTGCTTGATGCTTAATCAGCTTTCTTTTTGCTCTTAAAATGTCTAATTTTGCACGACAATTTAGGCAATTACATTATGCAACAATACTTAGATGCTTTAAATCTTAAGAAGATATTACTTATTGGTCTCTTTTTCAGGGTATTATCTATTATTTTTTCTAAAGGATATGCTTTTACAGACGACCATTATGAAGTAGTTGTGCTTGCACAAAATTTGCTCGACAAAATTGACTCTCCCTTTACACAAGATTTTTTAGTAAATGGTGAAGCCTATCTGTTCAGTTTAATATATCCCTATATCCATTATTTGATTTTTGCTACTTGTGAATGGTTTGGTACAACCAATCCAGAAACAAAAATGTTATTTGCAAGAATCGTCAATAGCCTTTTCTCGTTATTAAGTATTTATTATGGTTATAAACTGACGGAAAGCCTAAGTAACCGAAAAAATGATGCAAAAATCGTTGGGCTATTGTTAGCTGTATTTTGGGTATTCCCATTTATGTCGGTTAGAAATCTAAGAGAATTTGTTTGTATTCCTCCTTTATTGATTGCCTGTTATTATGCTGTCAACCCAAAATTAGATAACAAATCTGTTCTCTGGGCAGCTTTTTGGTTTGTCATCGCTTTTGTATTCCGTTATCAAATTGTATTTATTCCTTTTACAATTGGTTTAACTTGGCTGTTGACTAAAAATCAATGGCAAAAAGCCATACTATTTGGATTCGGATGCATCCTTTTTTATTTACTCACGCAAGGAATTTTTGATTATGTATATTGGGGCAGTCCTATTGCCTCTATCAAAGCTTATTTCACGTTCAATGCCGATGCAAAAAATATTGAGATTTACCCTAATGGCCCTTGGCATAGGTATATCGGAACAATGGCGGGCTTAACCTTGGCCTTATCGTCATTAATGTTTTTTGCGGGTTATTTCAAAACAGCCACCCAAGCTGGCAATAGACGAATGTTGTTTTTGGCTTCGTTATTTTTCTTTGCTTTTCACTCTTATTATCCTAATAAACAAGAAAGATTCATCCTGCCTTTTATTCCTTTCTTCTTGATATTGGGGGTAATCGGCTTCAGAGACATTTACGAAACATTGCAAAACAAAGCATGGTTCAGGAATACGACTAAGGTGCTGGTCTATTGGTTTATTGTCCTCAACACTGTTTTACTTTGTATTCTTTCGGTAACCTACACTAAACGTTCGAGGGTAGAAAGTATGAACTATTTCAGAGAAAAAGGTGATCTTCAGAATTTTGTTGTGCAAAACTTTCAGGCTTCGCAACCAGTGGCTATCTTTTATTTAAACAGACGATTAGACTATTACGATATAGATACTCCTAAAAAACTAGAAGAGCTGCCAAACGAGCTTAAATCGGGCAAAAAGGCATATCCCAACTATTTAATTTTAGTGGGCTCGGCAGATTTGGAAGCAAGGCTTGCGATGATGAAAAAAATATTCCCCAATTTACAGCACGATACTGACATAGAACCAAGTTTTATAGATAACATTGCTTACGTTTTAAATCCTTCACACAATCATAACGAGACTTGGTTTATATATAAAATAGTTCGATAGTACTTTTCAAAAATACTTGGACTCAACTATACTTACATTATTAAAACTAATCAATCTTAAAGCAAATAATGCAAAAATCTCATCAATCAGTTTATTTCCCTAATTTAAATGGAGTTCGATTTATTGCCGCTTTTTCAGTACTCATCCATCATACAGAACAAATAAAATATTTGATGGGTCTTGAAAATTTTTATGATTTCTTTATCTTAAAAAATATGGGGAAGTTGGGCGTAGGTTTATTTTTTGTATTAAGTGGTTTTTTGATTACCTACCTTTTGTTGAGTGAAAAAAATAGAAGAGGAGACATTTCTACAAAGGATTTTTATATCAGGCGAATCCTGAGAATTTGGCCATTGTATTATATCATAGTATTGTTAGCGTTTTTTGTTTTTCCAGAATTTTCTTTTTTCTATGGCCCTCTGGGAAATGACTTTAATTATGATGCTAATTTTTATAAAAGACTTCCTTTCTTTTTACTTTTCCTTCCCAATGTAGGTTTTGTATTTTATAGAGCACCCTATTTATGTGCCCAAACTTGGTCTATAGGTATTGAAGAACAATTTTATGCCATTTGGCCATGGATTATTAAAAGGAAAAATCCTTTTAAATCATTTTTAATCGTAGTAGCAGTATTTGTAGCGATAGTAGGGAGTACATCTTTCTATTTTCTAAAGTTGAGTGATTTACCAGAAGCGACTAAGGCTAAGATCTATGAAAACCTAGCCCTATTTTTTAGTCAGTTTAGAATACTAACAATGGTAATTGGAGGGATTGGAGCCTATTTAGTGTTTAGTAAACAAGAAAAGATTTTATCTTTCTTATTTAAAAAGAGTACTCAAATCATCGTTTACACGATAACAGTATTGATAATTGGGTCAAATGTCTATATTCCGGGTTTCAATCTCGAATTTCATGGATTTTTCTTTTGCTATTTCATTATCAATGTAGCCGCAAACCCTAATACAATACTAAACCTAGAAACCCCAATTATTCATTACTTAGGTAAAATTTCTTACGGTATTTATATCTACCATTCAGCAGTTATTGTATTCTGTATCAATGCTATACACTACTTTTTGGGGAATAACCTGAGCCTTCCTGTTTTTAACGTCATTCTATACACGTCAGCCATCGGTTTAACCGTCCTTGTGTGTGACTTATCCTTCCGCTTTATAGAAACGCCATTATTACGTTTGAAAGAAAGATTCAACCGATAAATATTTGATAATCAGAATATTTTGTTAAACTAATATTCTGATTATCAATCATTATGCCCCAACATTGAGCTAGTTTTCTCTAGGAGTATTTTGCATCAGTAATTTACTTTGTAGCTCTATAATTTGTTTTTGCATTTCAATGACATCATCAGCTTTCAATGCAACATAGCCAGCTTCTGATTCTTGCACGACAGACATCGAAGGAATATCTGTTTCACCTGTTAAATAAGCAACTTTTACATTCAATGTTTCCGCCATTCTTTTCAACTGAGAATACTTTGCATCGTTTCTATTTAAAATAGCATGTAAAGTAGCTTCCGTAATTTTTGATTGAGTCGCTAATTGTAATAACGTCATTCCTTTTTCTACAATTAGTACTCTTACTCTGTCCTCAATTCTTTTCATTTCTGTGCTGGGTAAATAATCTAATTCTCAAGAAGTATTAGTATTTATCTTTAATAATTAAAGTTGATTTATTGTGATTTATTTAATGTAAATTTTGAGTTATACTCATATAACTATAGCTTTGCATTATCAAATTATTGATAATTAATACATAAAATCGACCTAGTGCCTAACAAATTATGTCTAACAAAATTTGTAGGGTACAAATATAAACGCTCTGACATTCGTATGCCACCAAATGACCTAAAAAAAACATCCGAATTACTTAAATGCCGGATAAAAGCTTGCAAAGATTCTTTACCGAATAATTGGAGGCAAAGAATTATCATTATCGCACCTGAGTATGATAGTTTAAAGGGTGCAAGATTAATGGATAATGTTTACAAACTCCGTTCTTCTGACTTACGCCTTACAGAGCTAATTGAAAAAATTGTAGAAGAGATTAATCAAAAAAAGGGGCAAAATCCTAAAAAAATATAGTTTTGATAAAGAAGAGAACAGATTAGTGATGGACAATAAAAATTAATTTTGTCACATTTTAAGTATAAACGCTTATTACTAGAAATTGTTTTCAGAATCTTATATTATTTATATTTCATTATCATTAATTTGTGCTAATGATATTTTTAAGATATAATTATTCAAAAGATTTATCTAGTAATAAGCGTTTTCTAGGACTATTAAAATTAGTAATTAAAATCTTTTATTCCACTAATTTTTCTGTTTTTTTGTCGTGAAAAAATATCACAAATAGAATTAATACTACGGCAGCTATACCGGCAGGTACCATCCATACAGAAGTCCAATCGTGGACATTATCAGTAGTATATTTTGTCAATACTTTTCCAGAAAGAAACGAGCCGATTCCCATTCCGACACCATACGTAGCTAATGTAATTAACCCTTGTGCTGAGTTCTTGATTTTATCACCCGCTTTGTTATCTGTATAAATTTGACCTGTAACAAAGAAGAAATCATAACAAACACCATGCAATACAATTGCTAAATATAAAAGCCATTCTGATGAAATACCATCGCCATAACCAAAACAGATAAATCTGATAATCCAAGCGATAAGACCAACGATTAACATCTTTTTAATACCAAACTTTTGTAAAGCAAAAGGAATCAAAAGCATAAATAACACCTCAGAAACTTGTCCTAAAGACATCTTGTTCTCTACGTTAGTCATGTGTGATTCCGTAAGTGATAAATTCGCATGAGCATAATAAAATGCTAATGGAATACATACTAAAACCGATGATATAAAGAATATTAAGAAAGACCTATCTTTAAAAAGTACAAACGAGTCTGTACCTAATATTTGCGAAACAGAGGCTGTGCCAGTAGCTTTTGGAGGTGTATTTGGCAAAGTAAAAGCATAAATTCCCCAAGCAATAGAGGTAAACATCGCAATTTGGAAAATCGTTACTTTATCCCCAATCTCATATGCACCAATAATATTGGTTACTACAATCCAAGCAATCGTGCCCAATACTCTGATTGGAGGGAATTCTTTACCTGGGTCTTTCATCTGATTCATCGCAATCGAACTAGACAATGCCAAATTTGGTGCGAAAGTCAAGGTATAAGCTAAAATGTACCAAAAGAAAGTATCTGCATCTTTGTTTTGAATTAAGAAGTATAAAATAACGGCTCCTAATAAATTCAAAACACCCATTACTTTTTGTGCCGAAAAGAATCTGTCAGCAATCAATCCCACGAAAAAAGGGGCAAAAATTGAAGCAATTGAAAAAGTAGCATAAGCACTTCCTATTTGATCACCATTAGCATGTAATGAGGTAAATAAATACTTACCCATTTGACCGTACCAAGCTCCCCATGTACTAAACATCAGGAACATCATAAACATAAGTTGAATTCTAGTAGTTAATCGCATATTTTGTTTTAGATAAAGTAAGAAAAGCCTAAAATTGAAGATTTTCAAGCAAGTAATTTAATTCATAAATTTATAAATTCTGTCATGGCTAACCCTAAAAATACAAACTAGAATGCTAAATAATTAAAAGACAATTAATTATATACCATTGTGTTTTTCTGATATTTTAAAAAATTTGAAAATATCAGAAAACATGCTTTATTTTTGTCGAACTTTTTTGAATTACAGGAAGGTCATTTTCTGACTTTTTTCATCAACAAAATAATTATCTGATAAAATTCTATAGCGAATAGTAGTGGTTAAAACACACATTATAGGTACAATGCCGTAAGCATTGTACCTTTTTTTATAACTTCTTATAGGCTTCTTTAAATGCTTCAAACTCATCTTGTAAAATCAAGATTTCCTTCTCAAAAAATCTAAAATCGCAGTGTTTGGCTTTTTCTTCAATAATTCTTGTTATCTCGTGTAAACGAGACGCCCCTAATGTTCCCGAATTACCTTTCAACGTATGAAGTTCGCTTTGTACTTGTTTGCAATTGCTAGAATGAAATCCTTCAATAGCAAGGTGAATCTGTTCGGTGGCTTCTTCTTCAAAACCCTCCAGAATAGAACTCACGAAGCTCATATCTCCGCCAACACTATTGGCAAGCTGTTTGATAATTTCTTGATCAAGCACAGGCAGTGAGTCTAGTGAGATTTCAGCAGGGGTATTTACTTTTTCAGTTGATTTATCATCTGCTACTGAGGTTATCTCAGCTTTCATTGAACCTGCCGTATTAATTGTTTTAATAGGGTTCTTTTTGTGATTGTTCCCTCTTTCAACCCATTCCCTGACTTTTCTTACCAATATTTCAGCCCTGATTGGTTTAGGAACATAATCATTCATCCCGTTGGCCATAAAACGGTCACGGTCTTCGCGCATGGCATAAGCCGTCATGGCAATAATCGGTGGCAGGTTATCTGATAATGCTCTTAATCGATGAGTGGTCTCTACACCATCCATTTCAGGCATCTGAATATCCATGAATATTACGTCAAACGGTTTTTCTCCTAATGATTTTTCTACCAAAGCAATGGCTTTTTTACCCGAATCGGCTGTAATTACTTCACACCCAGCTTTGCGCATGATTTCGCTTGCCACTTTTCGGTTAGTTGCATTATCATCTACTAGTAAAATATAAGGCGTGATATCACTAAAATGACCTACAACTTGGAATGCTACTTCGTCTTTTTTAGCCATCATTGGGCTAATATCCGTTTGCTTGATTTCGATGATAAACCAAAAAGTAGAACCTTTGCCCCAGTCTGAATAAACGCCTATTTCACCTTTCATCAAACGACAAAGCTCTTTTGAAATGGCTAATCCTAAGCCTGTACCACCAAAAGATTTTTTAGTAGAATTATCCACTTGTTGAAACGCATTGAAAAGCATTTTCAGGTTTTCTTCTGTAATACCAATCCCAGAATCTTTTATCTCAACACGTATTCTATTAAACTTTCCTCTTTTTTGCACCAGATTTACCTTGATATTTACGGTTCCATTCTCGGTAAATTTCAAAGCATTGGAAGTAAGATTGGACAAAATCTGTAAAAGACGTGTTTCATCCGCAATCACAAACTCTGGCAAATTCTCGCCAAATTCACAGATAATTCTATTGCCTTTATTGGCTGCAATCTGTGAGAAAAGTGCTTGTAATCTATCAAAAACATCTTTGAAAACAATTGGTGCTTCATGCAAAGCCATTTTCCCTGCTTCAATTTTAGCTAAATCTAAAATATCATTTAGGATATGTAAGAGTGTTTCTGATGATTTTTTAATGGTTTGAACATAGTCTTTTTGCTCTATATCCAGTGCAGTATCGTTCAATAAGTCTATCATCCCGATTACACCGTTCATAGGTGTCCTAATCTCGTGGCTCATATTGGCCAAAAACCGCTCTTTTACTTTTAACGAACGTTCCGCTTCATCTTTTGCCTTAACAATGTCTTGTTGATATTTCTTTAAATCGGTTATATCTCGCCCTATCCCCGATACCTCCTCAATCATACCATTATTTAAGAAAATTGGGTTAAGATAAATTTCTATCCAATTCGGGTTACCATCCTCCGAATCTAGCTTTACTTCAAAATGCTGTTGCTCTCCTCTAAATGCAGCTTTATATTTTTCTTCTAATACCCTCCTATCCGCCGCAGAAACCATTCTAAAACCAACTTTCTCTGTACTCAACATCAATTGTGGCTTTAGATTTAATTGGTTTTCTATCAATTGAGAATATTCTTTATTGAAAGATGTTAACAACATCTTACGATTCACCGACCACATTAAGTGTGAACTACCTTCAATAATAGCGTTCAATCGGGCTGTTTCACGAGCCAAAATATCTTCTGCCTGCTTACGGGCAATAGCTAGTGCTACCTGACCAGAGATAAAGTCAAGTAACTCTAAATCTCGTTGTTCATATTTATTCTGACGTTCATACGATTTTAAGCCAATGATTCCCGTTACTTTATTCCCTATTCTCAGAGGTACGCAAATCATCACTTTGGGTACTACACCATATAAATAAATTGTTTTGTCTTCAGCCAATTTAAAAATGTCATCATCCCTTAAAATTAAAGGTCTATTGGCCGCAATGGCATATTCTGTTAGTCCATTCCCCAACTTTCGTTTAGTAAAATTCACTCGACTATCAAAATATTCATCGACATAATAAGGGAAATATAAGAACGATTTTGCAGAATCATATTGAGCGATAAAGAAGTTTTTTACGTCAATTACCTCTCCTAACTCTTTATGAATGTTAACATATAAATCATCCAAATTGGTAGAACGAATCGTTGCCTGTGCAATACTTGCATATAACTTTGATGCTCGCTCTGCCCTTACTTTAGCCGTTGAATTATGAAAAATACAGCGAAAAGCAGTGGGTACATCTTTCTCGAAACGACAGTTTACTGAACCTGCTAAGTAAAGTCGGCGACCATCTTTTCTTCTAAAAACTACCTCAAAATCAGGAATATTGACACCATTTTTTACCTTCTCAAATTTCTCAAGGGCATCTTTGGCAAAGTCTGGGTGAAGAATATCTTTTAACCTTAAAGCGGCTAATTCGTTCGACTCATAGCCCATGGTTTCTAACCAAGACTTATTTACATACAAAAATCGCCCAGAAATACTCGTGATTTGAATTACGTCGGTAGTATTAGTGATTAAGTCTTGTAACTGAGCATTAGAACGTGCTAAAGCTTCGGCTACTTTTCTACGTTCAGTAACATCTTCACCAATGATTGTTAAGTACCTTGTATCATCGCCCGCATCATTAAAAATGGTAGAATTCAGTTCAACGTATTTTACTTGCCCACTCTTTGCAAGCATAGTTCTTTCTTTTTGGTCAAACAATCCTCCTTTTTCCATGGCATCTTGAAAAGAGGTTATCCTTTGCACCTTCTCTTCACTTGGCACCAATACATCAAAAAAGTTTTTACCAATCAATTCATCTGGCTGATACCCTAACATCCTCATAGAAAAGGCATTACAATACAATATCGTACCATTATCCTCCAGCACCATCCCTACTAAATTAAGATTCTCTACAGCCTTTTCTAATTCAGCAGCCATTGAGGGCGGCATTTCGCCTGCTCTTTCATTGGCTTCTAATACTCTTAATTCTTTTTTGAGGTGACGAATTTCTATGATTAATTCTTCTTTTGTTTTATGAGACCAACGCATAGCTTTTGTTCTTGGTTATTTTCCTTTTCGATTTTAACGAAATTTTATCTTAAAAGTACAAAAAACGGCGTAATTTTAAGGAATAAAAGCAATTCATTAGTCTTTTTGACATTATTTAACATCCAAAAACCAACGACAGAATCATTGAAAGACGTAAGAGCTAAAAAAAGTCTAGGACAACATTTTCTAAGAGATTTAGAGGCAGCAAGAAAAATTGTAGAGCTGATGTCACTTCATGGGGGCTATGACCAAGTGATGGAAATTGGACCAGGAATGGGCGTACTTACTCAATTTTTATTACAACATACAGAATATCAAACTTCGGTAGTTGAACTAGACCGTGAGTCGGTCGAATACCTCAATATACATTATCCACAATTGAAGGGAAGAATCCATTCAGCCGATTTTTTACATCAGGATTTATCGACCTTCTTCAATGGTCAAAAATTCGGCATTGTGGGCAATTTCCCATATAATATTTCTTCACAGATTTTATTTAAAGTCCTCGACTATAAAGATTATGTACCAGAAATCGCTGGTATGTTTCAGAAAGAAGTAGCCGTAAGGATTGCTTCAAAGCCTGGCAACAAAGATTATGGTATTTTGAGTGTCCTCTTACAGGCATTTTATGATATTGAGTACTGCTTTTCGTTGGGACCTGAAGTATTTTCACCACCACCAAAAGTAAATTCTGGCGTAATTCGCCTAAAAAGAAATAATGTATCGGATTTGGGCGTATCCGAAAGTAAATTTAAGGCTATTGTAAAAATGGGGTTTAATCAGCGTCGTAAAACACTAAGAAATGCCTTGAGAGCCTTACAATTACCTGAAAATCCGTTTTTAAATAAACGTGCAGAGCAATTATCTGTAGCCGATTTTCTTGAACTAACTCGGCTAGCCGAAGATAATGCTCCGATTATTGAGTAAAATCCTCTAACTATTTAGTCCATCCAAATAATTGCTGGGGCTACAAAATCATGGAATCGACAAATCAACAACCTTTTGAACTTACTCCTTTTGAACTCACAAAGGAATACTTAGAAAAAATACAGACTGCCATCTCAGAGCATGAAAATGAGTTAATCATCGCTGAAATGGGAGAGTTATATCCAGCAGATATAACTAATATTTTGTATGAGTTGAACGGTGAAGAGTCTCATTATTTAGTAAAGTTATTAGACAAAAAATTAGGTGCTGAAATCATCACTAATCTTGATGCTGATGATCGCAAGAAATTCCTCAAGAATTTTACAGCAAAGGAAATTGCGGAATACATTGACGTGTTGGATTCAGATGACGCCGTTGATATTCTGAACGAACAACCTAAAGATATTTCTGAGGATATTATCGGTTTGTTGAAAGACAGAGAGCAAGCTCGTTTTGTGAACGATTTGATGCACTATGACGAAGACTCAGCTGGTGGTTTGATGCAAAAAGAGTTAATCAAAATCAACATAAAGCAGTCTATCACTGAATGTATTGAAGAAATAAGAAGACAAGCCGAGGATGTAGAAAACGTATCTGCCGTCTATGTGGTTGATGATGAAAGTATTCTATTAGGCAGAGTATCTTTAAAAAGAATAATTCTTGCTAAAAGAGGAGCCAAAGTATCGGATATATATGATGAAGATATTGTTTCTGTAAAAACTACCGCCACAGGCGAAGAGGTTGCCGATGTAATGCAGAAATACGATTTGGATGCTGTGCCAGTGGTAAATATTCAAGGACGTTTGCTAGGAAGAATTACCATTGATGACGTGGTCGATTTTATTACTGAGTCTGCTCAAGAGGATGTTCAAGCGATGACTGGTATCTCGGAAGACGTAGAAGAAGACGATAGCGTTTGGCTATTGGTGCGTTCTCGTTTGCCTTGGTTAATTGCAGGTATGTTCGGGAGCTTTATTGCAGCAAAACTCATTGATACACTTGGTAATATTATTGAAATCACAGCCGCCGTAGCTGCCTTTATTCCTTTAATTGGTTCAACAGGTGGAAACGTAGGAATCCAATCTTCTTCACTGATTGTACAAAGTTTAGCCGATAAATCTGGTATCGATATTCCTTTAAAGGAACGTCTCTGGAAAGTTTTAAAAGTAGCTTTATTAAATGCTTTTATCGCTGGTGTAGTAGCTTTTATAGGTTCATTAGCAGTAGATGGCGCCAATGTTCATTTATCCCTTACGGTATCTTTATCATTATTTGCAGTTGTTTTATTGGCATCATTCATGGGTACAATTACTCCTTTGGTACTGAATAAATTTGAGATTAATCCAGCCATTGCTTCGGGGCCATTTATCACCACCACCAACGACCTTTTAGGCTACGGCATTTATTTATTAATTGTTTTTTTCTTGATGTAGATTATGATTGCAGTTATACAAAGAGTTGCTGAGGCTTCGGTAAAAATAGAGGGTAATATAAAAGGAAGTATCCAAACTGGCTTTTTGATATTATTAGGGATTACTCATGCAGATACTTTGGAAGACGTAGAATGGCTTTCTAAAAAAATTGTTGGCATGAGAATTTTCTCTGATGAAGAAGGAAAAATGAATCTTGACCTCAATACTATAAATGGTGATATTTTGCTAATTAGTCAATTTACATTACACGCTAGTACTAAAAAGGGCAACAGACCAAGTTTTATTGAGGCGGCTCGTCCAGAAGTTGCTATTCCTTTGTACGAACAAATGATACAACAGTTATCCAAAGATTTAGGCAAAAATATACAAACAGGCGAATTTGGGGCAGATATGAAAGTATCGCTTATCAATGATGGTCCTGTTACGATTGTGATAGATTCCAAGCATAAAATTTAGTCTTTTTAAAATGATACGCAATACTATTGTAACGATTGCTGCCACTTTGGTGATTATAGCAGTAAATCTGAATGCTGATGTAGTACATTGGCCTCTTTTTGTTATCCTACTTTCGGCTTTAGTAATTGGTTACTTAGAACCAAAAAAAGGTTGGATTTCGGCGATTCAATTAATAGTCGGAATTTTTGCTGGTTTTTATCTTGCCCAGTTTTTAGGAATAGAAGCAAAATTTCCTAATATCAATCAATTCTCTACTTATATTTCACCTCTTCCTTGTTTGTTTGGAGGTTTTATGGGTAGTTTTTTCAGTAAAACACTGCATCAAAAATGACTATCGAAGAAGCACAAAGCACGGTTGATAATTGGATAAAAACCATTGGCGTTCGTTATTTTAATGAACTGACCAATATGGCAATGCTTACGGAAGAGGTAGGCGAAGTAGCAAGAATAATTGCTCGTAGATATGGAGAACAGTCTGAAAAGGAATCTGATAAGGCTAAAGATTTAGGGGATGAAATGGCGGATGTATTGTTCGTGTTAATATGTCTGGCGAATCAAACAGGTATCAATTTGACAGAAGCTTTACAAAAAAACCTAGACAAGAAAACAAAACGTGATGCTACTAGGCATTTGGAGAATGAGAAGCTTAAGTAGCGGTCAGCTATGAGCCTTCAGCTTTGAGAAGTGAGCTTTGAGAAGTGAGCTTTGAGATATAATTTCTATTAGGGTGCGACTTAAGTCGCACCCTAATAGAAAAAGAAGATAAATATTCGTTATTGTGCACATTCAAAAGCTCAAAGCTCACTTCTCAAAGCTAAGAGCTTAAAGCTACTTCTTCATCTGCTTAGCTTCTACTTCTTTTACCATTTTTTGTCCTTGGTCTTTTGTGATTGCTGGTTTAATAAAAACAGAAATTTGGTCAACAGAAGGGTTCAACTTGGTGATAGACGAATGTAAAACATCAAATTCCATCTCGCCTGAAATAGCATTAAATTCTTGCGGTGTCAATCCTCCATTATCATCTGAAAAATCATTAAAGCGAACATTGATATTTTTACCCGCGAGCTTTCCTCCTTCCCAACTTACTACGCTTCCTCCTAAATCCCATCCAAAGCCAGTAATTGTAAACGTTTTGCCATTTAACTGAACAATTTCAGCTAGTTTCATCCCTAAATGAATGCCATTTTTTGAACTCCAAGGCGAACTAAAATCTGTTTTCTCATCTTTCGTATAACGCACTCGTATCATTACATCCTGAATCTGCTGATATTCTTTGCCGTCTTTCCAATAAACTTCTACTTCTTTTTCAGTATCAGGATAAAGCTTTGTTATTTTAAACTGTCCTTCGCCAGTTTCTACTATTACGTCTTTCTTGACATTCTCTGCTCCATACTTTTTAGTAAGCCCCTCAAAATTCACACAAGCTAAAATATCCTCTAAATATAGTTCTTGAATGGTATCTGGTCTTGCAATAATTTTTGAATGTCGCTTAGCATTTGTACTCGAATCTATCTTACTATCTTCGTTTTTCTTTTGGCTACAGCCATTCAGACACACCACTGAAATAAAAATTATTGAAATTCTCACTAAAGTAAAAAAACTTACAAACGGTTTTTCCATGATTATTATTGGTTTATTTCCCAAAGCTAATAAAAAAGGCTTGGAGGGACAACCCTCCAAGCCTTTGATTTTTATCATTTATTCTTAGATTAAGAATGAATTGCACGGTTTTCAGTCGCTGCTAAACAAGCTTCTTTCATCGCCTCGGTATAAGTTGGGTGCGAGTGAGACATTCTTGCTACGTCTTCTGCACTAGCACGATATTCCATGGCTACTACAGCCTCGGCAATCATATCTGCTGCTCTTGCGCCAATGATGTGTACGCCTAATATTTCGTCAGTAGCCTTATCTGCTAATACTTTCACTAAGCCGTCAGTATCACCTGATGCCGTAGCACGACCTAACGCTTTGAATGGGAATGAACCTACTTTATAAGCCTTTCCAGCCGTTTTCAATTCTTCTTCAGTTTTACCTACAGAAGCTACTTCTGGCCAAGTATATACAACGCCTGGAATCAAATTATAGTTGATGTGTGGTTTTTGTCCTGCAATAGTCTCTGCTACAAAAACACCTTCTTCCTCTGCTTTGTGTGCTAACATTGCTCCACGAATCACATCCCCAATCGCATAGATTCCTGGCACTTTTGTTTGCAAAGTATGCTCATCAACTTCAATCTTACCACGCTCAGTTGTTAACCCTGCTGCTTCAAGATTCAAGCCATCAGTATATGGACGGCGACCGATACAAACCAACACATAGTCGCCTGTAATTTGTACGTCTTCGTCTTTACTATTTTTAGCTGTTACCGTTACATCGTCTCCATTGTTTACAACACTCGTAACTTTATGAGAGAAATAATACTCAGCACCTAATTTCTTAATCGATTTTTGTAATTCTTTACCCATCGTTTTATCCATCGTAGGAATCATCGAATCAGCAAATTCAACAAAACTTACTTTAGCACCCAAGCGAGCATACACCGAACCTAACTCTGCTCCGATTACCCCAGCACCAATTACTACAAGATGTTTTGGAACTTCTTGTAAGTTCAAGGCTTCCGTTGAAGTAATTACTCTCTTTTTATCAATAGGAATAAAAGGCAATGCCGTTGGTTTAGAACCCGTAGCAATAATAATATTTTTACCCGTAATCTGTTCAGAAGTACCGTCAGCCTTAGCAACATTAATAGTGTTTTTATCAATGAATGAACCTAAGCCATTATGAACAGTAATCTTGTTTTTCTTCATCAAGAAATTAATCCCATCGTTCATTTTCTTCACAACCCCTGCCTTACGGTTAATCATTTGCTCGATATTAATTTTCGGAGCAGAGATTTCGATACCGTGGTCAGCAAAAGTATGAGCAGCATTATGAAAATGCTCAGAAGAATCTAAAAGAGCTTTTGAAGGAATACAACCTACATTAAGGCAAGTACCTCCCAAAACTGAATATTTCTCAATGATGGCAGTCTTGTTGCCTAATTGTGCGGCACGGATTGCAGCTACATAGCCACCCGGCCCAGAACCGATTACTATTACGTCGTATTGCATATTATTAACTTTTGGCATTCAGTGATTAGCTGTCGGCCATCAGGTTTTATTACTTAAATTGATTTTTGATTAACAAGAAAAAGCATTTAGTACAGTACTGTTCTTTTATAAGTTATTACTATTTGAACAGTAGTTCCTTTTACTACAACAGGAATAATACTAACAAGTTCCCATCCGTTTCTAGCTGCTTTATTAAGTGTTTCTGCCAGAAACTTTTCGTCAATTTCTTCAAATTCATCCCATTCTGGTTCTTCACTATTGATAGAAATACTATAGGTCGAATATTCGTAGTTAGACATTGAGTAGAAAAAGATTATATATTATTAAATCAATTGAGACACTTTAAGGTGTCTCAATTGATTTATAAAATGCTATACATCTAGCAATAGACGTGTTGGGTCTTCAAGAAGTTGTTTTACTCTTACTAAGAATGAAACTGATTCTCTACCGTCGATAATTCTGTGGTCATAAGAAAGAGCAATGTACATAATCGGACGAACTACAATCTGTCCACCAACTACAACAGCACGTTCTACGATATTGTGCATCCCTAAAATAGCTGATTGAGGAGCATTGATAATTGGCGTTGATAACATCGAACCAAATACACCACCGTTAGTGATAGTAAACGTTCCACCTGTCATTTCTGGTAAAGTCAATTTATTATCTCTTGCTTTTACAGCCAAACGAATTACTTCTGACTCAATACCTGCTAAAGATAATTGTTCTGCATTTCTGATAACAGGAACTACTAAACCTTTTGGAGCAGAAACCGCAATTGAAATATCGCAATAATCATGGAAAACGATTGAGTCTCCATCAATTGAAGCATTCACTGCTGGGAATTCTTTTAAAGCTACACAAACTGCTTTGGTAAAGAATGACATAAAGCCTAAACCAACACCGTGTTTCTCTTTGAATTTATCTTTGTATTTTCCACGAAGATCCATGATTGGTTTCATGTCTACTTCGTTGAAAGTAGTTAACATCGCTGTTTCGTTTTTCACTTGAACCAAACGACGGGCTACTGTCTTACGTAAAGAAGTCATTTTCTCCGTTCTTTCTCCTCTACCTGACGTTGATGGAGCTGCTACTGGAGCTGGCTCAGACGCTTTAGCAGGAGCAGGCGTTGGCACAGCTACTGGTTTTTGTGCTGATTGAGCATCTTCTTTCGTAATACGTCCACCTACACCAGAACCTTGAACATTTGCTGGGTCGATACCTTTTTCTGCTAATGCTTTAGCTGCCGCTGGCGAAGCATGCCCTGCTGCATAACTAGTAGCTGATGTGCTTGAAGCTGGTGCTTCTGGTGCAGTAGGAGCTGCCGCTGGTACAGAAGTCGCTACAGCCTGACCAGCACCTATAGTGATAGTGGCTACTATTCCACCGATTGGCAAGGTAGTACCTGCTTCGGCTACAATATGTAATGTTCCTGTTGCTTCAGCAGGAAGTTCAAAAGTTGCTTTATCTGATTCTAGTTCACATAATACTTCGTCCATGTTTACTGAATCTCCTTCTTTTTTGTTCCATGAAGAAACCGTTACTTCTGTAATTGATTCTCCGACGGCAGGAACTTTAATTTCAATCGTTTTTGGAGCTTCTGTATTAGCTACTGGTGCTTGAGCTGGAGCAGAAGGTGCAGGCGCAGTTGCTTCTTGAGTAGCTGACGCAGGCTCTGCTGGAGCAGGAGCAACTTGTCCCCCTACTGTTTCAATAATACATATAACAGCACCAATCGGTAAAGTATCACCTTCTTTAGCAACGATTTTCAAGACGCCTTCAGCTTCGGCTGGGAGTTCAAAAGTGGCTTTGTCTGATTCTAGTTCACACAAAACTTCATCCATTTTAACAGTATCTCCGTCTTTTTTATTCCAAGCGGCGATAGTTACCTCTGTTATTGACTCGCCTACTGGCGGTACTTTCATTTCAATTGCCATATTCTGAATTTATAATTTAGAATTTAGATTTTAGAATTGATGATATCTCTAAAAACCAAAACTATATGATTAAAATACTTAGTTACTATAATTTAAGTTGATTGATGAATTACAAGCGTTGTCTCTAAAACTTGTTTAATCTAAAACACTGGTAACCCTATGAATTAATAAAAGTTGGTTACCCATTCAAGCATGAGTAACCAACAAATTTATTTTTACGCGAATGCTCTTTCTATTAATGCAGCTTGTTCTTCATTATGAACTTTTAAGAAACCTGTTGCAGGCGAAGCTGATTTTTTACGTGCTACTAAGCCTTCAAATGGTTTCCAGCCAAATTCGCGAATAACGAATGACCAATATCCCATGTTTTCTGGTTCTTCTTGTACCCAGTACACTTTTGCTTTAGGATATTTATCTATCTCTGCCTGAACTTTTGTAGTAGGGAATGGTTGTAATTGCTCTACACGAATGATGGCTACATCTGTACGGTTATCTTTAGCTTGTTTGTCTAACAAATCAAAATAAACTTTACCGCTACAAAGCAATACTTTCTTCACTTTTTTTGCTTCTACAAAAGTATCTCCATAAACTTCTTCAAATTTTCCATCTGTAAAATCACTGATTGGTGAAACTACTTTTGGATGACGGAACAATGATTTTGGAGACATCATCACCAATGGCTTACGGAATTCCCAAGCTAATTGACGACGCAAAGCATGGAAAAGGTTAGCTGGCGTAGTGAGGTTTGTTACTACTATATTCTCTTCGGCTGCTAATTGTAAATATCTTTCTGGACGAGCGTTTGAATGCTCAGGTCCTTGACCTTCATAACCATGTGGTAACTGCATTACCAAACCATTCATTGTTCCCCATTTAGACTCACAAGAAGCAATAAATTGGTCAATCATTGTTTGGGCACCATTTGAGAAATCCCCAAACTGAGCTTCCCAAATAACCAATGTATCAGGGTTTGCTAAAGCATAACCAAACTCAAAACCCAATACTGCATATTCTGACAATAATGAGTTAAAAATTTGTAATTGCTCTTGTCCTTCCTCAATATAATTTAAAGAAGTATATGATTCATTGGTATTGGCATCATGTAAAACAGCATGACGGTGCGAGAACGTTCCGCGCTGTACATCCTGTCCTGATACTCTTACGGGTTTGCCTTCCAACAATAACGAACCATAAGCCAATGCTTCAGCAGTTGCCCAGTTCAATATACCATTTTCAAAGAATCCTTTTCTATCTGCTAATACTTTTTCAATTTGCTTCAAGGCTGTAAAACCAGCAGGCAATTTTGAAAGCGATGCAGCAATTTTATCGATAGCTTCTTTTGAAATACTTGTTTTCGGAGAATTATCAAAATCTGCTAGATTAGCATAACGTAATTCAGCCCAACGGTTATCCAATTTTAAAGGATGGTATTCAGGACGAATTTTTTGTTTTACTAAATCTAAACGAGCTTGTAATTCACTCTTAAACTCAGAATCCATCTCTGAAGCCAATTTTGCATCGATATCACCCCTAGCAATCAATTTTTGAGTATATAACTCTCTTGGATTTAAGTGATTCGTAATATTTGCATAAAGTGTTGGCTGAGTAAAGCGAGGTTCGTCAGATTCGTTATGCCCATTTCTACGGTAACAAACCATATCAATAAACACATCACGGTTGAATTGCTGACGGAACTCAGCTGCCATTTTAGATACAAAAACTACCGCTTCAGGGTCATCACCATTTACGTGGAATACAGGTGCATCAATGATTTTAGCAACGTCTGTACAATAGATTGACGAACGAGCATCTTCAAAGTCTGTTGTAAACCCTACTTGGTTATTAATCACAAAGTGGATAGTTCCACCTACTTCGTAACCTTTTAGCTTTGCCATTTGTGTTACTTCATAAACAATACCCTGACCAGCAACGGCGGCATCACCATGAATCAAAATTGGCAAAATTTTATCGTAATCTCCTTCGTAGTGAGCATCTGCTCTAGCACGACAAAAACCTTCTACCAAAGGATTTACAGCCTCAAGGTGTGAAGGGTTTGGAGCTAATTTCAAAGAAATTTCAACACCTGACGGAGAAATATGTTTTGAAGAATATCCTAAGTGATATTTCACGTCACCATCGCCATGAATTTGGTCAGGAAGATTACCTTCAAAACCATCAAAAATAGCATCGTAAGACTTGTGCATGATGTTGGCAAGCACATTCAAACGACCACGGTGTGCCATCCCTATCATGGCTTCTTTCACGCCTAATTCTGCTGAACGGTTGATGATAGCATCCAATGCAGGAATCGTACTCTCGCCACCTTCCAAACCAAAACGTTTTTGACCTAAGTATTTGGTTCCCAAGAAGTTCTCGAAAACTACTGCTTCGTTCAATTTTGTTAAGATTTGTTTCTTTTCATCAATAGAAGGATTGAACGATAAGGCTTCTCTTTCGATTTTAGTACGTAGCCATTCTTTCACTTCTGGCTCACGGATATATGCATATTCAAAACCGATAGAACCTGCATAAATCTTATTAAGCGATTCTAGTATCTTACGTAAAGAAACAGCACCGATGCCTAAGAAATTTCCAGCTTGAAAATTAGTATCTAAATCAGCTTCTGAAAGAGAATAATCTTTCAAATCTAAACGGGGCTGACGGTTTTTTCGATTACGAATCGGATTGGTTTTTGCTAGAAGGTGTCCACGAGAACGAAAGGCTTTAATTAAACTAATTACAGCCATTTCTTTCTGAACGTTTGAAGTATCAGGCGAAGAAATGCCTTCACTTTTTATACCATTGGCCACCCCTTCAGAGTCACTCCAATTTGCGTGAAAATCAAAACCTTTGAAAAAGTTTTGCCAACTTGTATCTACCGAATTAGGGTCTTTTGAATATGACTCATAAAGGTCAGAAATCGCTGCCGTATCAGCATTGGCAATGTATGAAAATTGATCCATTATAATGTGACGTAACCAGAATTGGGACTATCGTTATTTGTTTCTTTTTTGTTCTTATTCTATTCTAACGGCAAAGTTAAGCTAAGCTTTCAAATTAAAACATAAAAATTATTTGTTTTTTATTGAAAGAATGCCAAATTTATATAGCACAGCTTTTAATGATTCTAAAAGGGTACATTTCTTTACAAAGTACAATAATAACTTCAAAAGTTAATTATTTTATACTATTGGTTCAGCTTTTTTAGGTTTTCGATATATTCCAGTGCTTTTACAGATAATAAACGCTCGTTTAGATAGCAAGATTATTTCAGAAATATCTAAAAACACCCGATTTACCATTACCTGAATCAAATTCATAGCGTAACATTATCTGATGAAAGCCTTCCTTAGCCCCGACTGCCCCGTTTGAATTGCCCGTAAAGTCATAAGCATATCCAAGCTGAATTTTACTGAATTGAATTTGTAAAGAGCCTAAAAAAGCATTATTTGAAAATTCAGACCCTGTATTTTGATACCACACTCCTAATCCAAAACGCTTATTAATCCATGCTGTTGCATTAAGGTCAACATCTGTTCGGGTAGTATAGTTGTTTGAAAGCCTTCTGACAAGTATCCCCGTCTTCAACTGAAGGTCATCATTGATATCAAAAACATATCCTGCTGTAATAAACGAAGGTTGGTTGAATTCATTTTTATTGGCATTCAAATTCAATAAAGAAATACCTGCGTAATAATCATCATTATGGTAATAAATCCCCAAGCCAACACTTGAATTAAATCCTGTCGTACCAACACCTCCACCATTTGATGAGATATATGCGGGCACTTGCGTAACACCAGCCTGTAGGCCTAATGCTAATTTGCCGTCATTGGGTAAGGTAAAACGATAGGCGAAGTCTCCGTATAATCCTAAGTTTCCGATAATACCGCCTGTATTGTTACCAATCAATTGATCAGCACTGTATGCTTGAAAACCTATCGCCATTTTATCTTGAGCAATGGGCATATCAAAATTGAAATACTGTTGATTAGTAGCGGCCGCACCTACTGTACTAAATAACGGGCGACGGCGATACAGTACTGCCATACTTACTACCTCGCGACTGCCCGCATAAGCTGGATTTACATTCAGCGGCATCAACGGATAGGTAATATATAATTGTTCTTGTTGAGCAAAACTCACAAAAGAGCATAACAATGAACCAAGGAAAACAAGATTTAGTAATATACGATAGATGACGTTTTTCATAGATGAAATATTTTGGGGCGAAGTTACAAAAAGCCTGATTACAATATTTCTATCATACTACTTATTTCAAGGCTACATTTCTAGTCATTAGCTTTCCAATGCCTATAAATAGGAAAGAAACCATTATAAAGACGAGGGTTATAAAGGAGGCATTGATAATTACTTTCGGATAACCAAGCTGAATAACATTAAAAAATGGATATGGATAGAAACCCGAGAAAGCTCCGCTCAATAAAATAAAAATCATGTAGAGGAAAGGAAAAATTAACCAAGGTAGAAAATCACTCCATTGGAGTTCGTCTTTCTTGACATATACGAGCCAATAGATAAAAAAAATTAGAGGTATAATTAAATGGAGTAATTCGTCGGCAACCCTCAATAAGCCTTCTGGATGCCATATGAAGCGTAGTATCGTATTATAAATTATGCTGACAATAACGATATAGACTGTGGTGGCTGTTAATGTCTTGGGAAGTGACAAAAAGTTTGTCAATGCAATATTTGGCTTTAACAATAATACTGTGGCACTCATTGAAACGAGGAGGTTGCTAAGGACAGTAAAATAGCTAAAAAACCTAATCGTTAATTCTGAAATATCTGCTTTTTTGTTTGTTATCAATAAATAATATTGGAGAATCAAGGCAAACCAGCCCAATAAAACTAAAAATATTAAAAATATCTTTTTTGACGGGATTCGCGAAATTTTCATACTGGAAAGATTAAGGCAATTTGTAATAACAACTTGAAATCTACTCAGAATCTTTTTTGTTTTCAATGATTATAAAACATATTTTTATAGTCATTGAAAATTCAATCCCATACTTTTGCC
>NZ_JBWKYN010000025.1:0-42304 GCF_059423785.1 Arcicella sp. GW458-12-2-14-TSB2
ATTTTATCCTATTCACTATTTAAAAGTAGAAATAATATCCAATTTGATTCAACAAAGCAAATGAATTATCTTTTTGGGATAACTTTGTGCCTAATTTATGTTATTTGGAAGAACACAAGTATTTTTGTATTTTATTATAAACGAAATCATCGATTTATTCAGTGTTTTTGCCGAATATTCATCTATATGTAAGTGTATAATATTGTGCCACGGAAAGATAAATAAGTAAATAAAGTTATAAGTCTATGGCTTATAGCTCATAAAAAGATATGAACAATCCCAATATAAGAGAAATCTTGAAAAACAGAATCCTAGTGCTTGACGGTGCGATGGGTTCATTGATTCAAGAATATAAACTAAGTGATGCCGATTACCGTGGTGAAAAGTTTCGCAATTTCCCGCATGAAGTAAAGGGAAACAACGATATGCTTTCTATTACAAAGCCAGAAGTAATCAAAGAAATTCACGCCAAGTATTTTGAAGCAGGTGCTGACATTGCGGAAACGAATACCTTTTCAGGTACTTCTATCGCTATGGCTGATTACCATATGGAAGAATACGTCTATGAATTAAACTACGAATCAGCTAAAATTGCGCGTGAAGTAGCAGATTTATACACAGCTAAAAACCCTAACAAACCTCGTTTTGTAGCAGGGTCTATTGGACCAACAAACCGTACACTCTCGCTTTCGCCTGATGTAAACGACCCTGGTTATAGAGCAGTTACTTTTGATGAATTAGTAGAGGCATATTACGAACAAATACAAGGCTTAGTAGATGGTGGTGCGGATGTATTATTAGTAGAAACAATCTTCGATACTTTAAATGCTAAGGCGGCTTTATATGCGATAGATTTATATCAGAATGATAAAAAGAACGGAACGATTCGTCCTTTAAAAAGCACCTCTATTCCTAAACAAAATAATCCTAAAGCAGCACTAGCTCATCCAGATACCAAAATACCTGTCATGGTTTCTGGAACAATTACGGATGCTTCGGGAAGAACGTTATCTGGACAAACTACTGAGGCTTTCTTGGCTTCGGTTTCACATATTGATTTACTTTCAGTAGGATTAAACTGTGCTTTAGGAGCCGATTTAATGCGTCCTTACGTACAGATTTTGGCTGATAAAGCACCGTTTATGGTTTCTGCCCATCCTAATGCTGGTTTACCTAATGAAATGGGTGAATACGACCAGTCGCCAGAGGAAATGGCTGTCATTGTTGAAGATTTCCTTCAACATGGCTTTATGAATATCATTGGTGGATGTTGCGGAACGACGCCTGCGCATATTAAAGCCATTGCAACAGTAGCTGCTAAATATCCTCCACGCCAATTACCTGAAGTACATAATCATCAGATAATCTCTGGTTTAGAGCCTTTGATTATCAAGGAAGATACCATGTTCGTCAATATTGGCGAGCGTTGTAACGTAACAGGTTCAAAGAAATTTGCTCGTTTAATTCGCGAAGGGAAATATGATGATGCCATTGCCGTAGCACGTGAACAAGTAGATGGTGGTGCACAGGTAATCGACGTAAACTTGGATGAAGGAATGATTGATGGGGTAGAAGCCATGAAAACATTCTTGAATTTATTAATGGCTGAACCAGACATTGCTAAATTGCCCATAATGATTGACTCTTCTAAATGGGAGGTAATCGAAGCAGGATTGAAATGTGTACAAGGGAAATCTATTGTAAACTCTATTTCATTAAAAGAAGGAGAAACGAAGTTCAGAGAATCGGCCGAGAAAGTTAAACGTTATGGTGCTTCGGCAGTAGTAATGGCTTTTGATGAACAAGGTCAGGCAGATTCTTATGAAAGACGTATAGAAATTTGTAAACGTGCTTATGATATTTTGGTAGATGAAGTAGGCTTCCCTCCAGAAGACATTATTTTTGACCCAAATATCCTGACAGTAGCAACTGGTTTAGAAGAACACAATAATTATGCTGTTGACTTTATTAATGCTACACGATGGATAAAAGAAAACCTTCCCTTCGCTAAAGTATCGGGTGGGGTATCTAATATCTCATTCTCATTCCGTGGGAATGAGCCTGTTCGTGAGGCCATGCATACCGTCTTTTTGTACTATGCTATCAAAGCTGGTATGGATATGGGTATTGTAAATGCTGGTCAGTTGGGTGTTTATGATGACATTCCAAAAGATATGCTGGAGCTTTGTGAAGATGTATTGTTGAATCGTAGAGATGATGCTACCGAACGCTTGGTAACCTTTGCAGAAACCGTAAAGTCAAAGGGGAAAGAACAAGTAATAGACAATGCTTGGAGAGATTTACCTGTATCAAAACGCTTAGAACACGCCTTGATCAAAGGTCTTACTGAATTTATAGACCAAGATGTTGAGGAAGCTCGACAGTCTGTAGAAAAGCCATTGCACGTGATTGAAGGGCCATTGATGGATGGTATGAATGTAGTCGGTGATTTGTTTGGAGAAGGAAAAATGTTCTTACCACAAGTTGTAAAGTCGGCTCGTGTAATGAAAAAAGCCGTAGCCTACTTATTGCCGTTTATTGAAGCAGAAAAGCAAGATGGCGAAAGTTCTTCAGCAGGAAAAATACTATTAGCTACAGTAAAAGGCGATGTACACGACATCGGTAAAAATATTGTAGGAGTAGTATTGGGCTGTAATAATTACGAAATCATTGATTTGGGCGTAATGGTTCCTACTGCCAAAATATTAGAGGAAGCCAAAAAACATAATGTTGATATCATCGGACTTTCGGGTTTGATTACGCCTTCATTAGATGAAATGGTAGGGGTTGCCAAGGAGATGGAGCGTCAAGGCTTTAAAATACCTTTGTTGATTGGTGGTGCTACTACTTCAAGAATCCATACCGCAGTGAAAATAGACCCGCATTATGCTGGACCTGTGATTCATGTGTTAGATGCTTCTAAAAGTGTACCCGTGGCAGGTAGATTAATGCAGAGTGAGCAGACCAATCAAGAGATTTTTGATGAAATCAAAGGACAGTATGCGCAGATGAGAATCGACCATGCTAGTCGCCAAAAAGATAAAAACTATGTGCCTATTGAAAAAGCTAGGTTAAATAAAGACAAAATCGATTGGACAAACTTCAAAGCTAAAAAACCAACATTTCTGGGTAATCGTTATTTTGATAATTATGATTTAGCTGAAATAGCTAAATATATAGACTGGACTCCATTCTTCTCAACATGGCAATTATCTGGAAAATACCCAAAGATTTTTGATAACGAAATAGTAGGAGCGGAGGCTCGTAAATTATTCAACGATGCGCAGGCTTTATTGAAAGATATTATCGATAATAAATTATTAACAGCCCGTGCCGTAGTTGGTTTTTATCCAGCTAATTCAAATGAAGATGATATTATTTTATCTGATTTTGAAGAAGTAATCCGTGAAATTCCTTGTGAAAAGCACGGAGTGCATACCCACAAAGAATACCGTGTAGTAAAGAAGGAAGCTAATCCTACGATTTTACACAACTTACGTCAACAAGGACAAAAGGCCTCACATTTACCAAATCTTTGTTTAAGTGATTTTATTGCGCCCGTTGAAACAGGTGAACAAGATTATATAGGTGCTTTTGCGGTAACTGCAGGTATAGGTATTGAGTCTTTGATTGAAAAGTATGACCGCGATCATGATGATTACAACTCAATTATGGTAAAAGCACTTGCCGACCGTTTGGCAGAAGCATTTGCTGAATTGATGCACGAACGTACACGAAAAGAATTCTGGGGTTATTCAAATGAAGGAAACTTAAGTACAGAAGACTTAATTGCCGAGAAATACGATGGTATCCGTCCAGCACCAGGGTATCCAGCTTGTCCTGACCATACAGAAAAAGCAGCCTTGTTTGCCTTATTACAAGCGGAGGAAAAATTAGGCATTATCCTGACAGAAAGTTTTGCGATGTATCCAGCTAGTTCAGTAAGTGGTTGGTATTTCTCGCATCCTGATAGTAAATATTTTGGGTTAGGTAAAATAGCTAAAGACCAAGTGGTAGATTATGCTAACCGTAAAAACATGAGTTTGGAAGATACGGAAAGATGGTTAGCACCAGTGTTGAATTATGACTAAAAGTAAATCGAGATGAAATCTCGATACTCAATAATAAAAGAATGAATCCTCTCCTAACATTTTGTTGAGAGAGGATTTTTTTATAAAGTTAAGTGTGACTTAAATGGTAGAACCATTTCATAAACCAAATTATAGGTATAAAACATTGGTGTAAAACAATTATAATAATTAGACCTTAACACTTAAAATGTCTTTCATCGCGTATGTTAATGTTGGAAAAATAAATTTATATTGATGTGCTAGAAGGCGTGTTGGAACTACCCAACGGCTTTTCAATATTAATTCCGTTTCAGTACCTATCATGAGAGCCCCTATTTCCAGTAGCCAAGTAGGTGAGGCTACCCCAAAAGAAATTCCATAATATTTTCGTAATGAAGCCATCAAATCAGTATTTTTAACAGGTTCAGGAGCAGTACAGTTAATAATGCCTTTAACTTCTTCATTGTTCATTAGCCATTCCGTGCACTTTGCTGCATCCTGTTCATGAATCCAAGAAATGTATTGTTGTCCGTCTCCTTGCTTGCCACCGAGACCAAATTTTACAAGGTTTAGTAAACGAGGAAAAACGCCATCCTTACTTCCCAAAACAACTCCCATGCGTAATGCTACTTTGCGAGTCAGAGGTGTATTTGTTTGAAAAAAAGCATCCTCCCATTTCCTGCAAACATCAACTGAAAATCCATAACCAATTTCGCCCGTTGTTTCATCTTGTGGGTGGTCTTCAGCGTGTCGATAGATGGTCGCTGAGGTTACATTAATCCACAGCTTTGGTGGAGTCTTCAATTTTTCAATTGCTTTACCAAGAAGCTGTGTTGGAATAACTCTGGAATCAATAATTTCTTTTCTATTTTTGAGAGTATATCTACAGTTTACATTTTTGCCACAAAGATTAATCAGCATGTCGGCCTCCTCTAAATACCCTTCCCATTCACCAGATGTTTTTGCATCCCAATGAATTGTTGTTATGTTCCCCACTCGACTCGCCTTACTTCTACTCAGAATGATTATCTCCTCCGTAAAAGGTCTATAATATTCAGTTAGCACGCCTCCGAGATAACCATTACCTCCTGCAAGTACTATTTTCTTATATTTCATAATTAGAGTAAAAAAATAATGAGCAGAACAATGATGCGGTATAATACCCAAGAAAATGTAACTAAATACCCTAAATGTAAGAGCTTGGCTCTACGGAGATGTTCAAAAAACATGAGGCTTACCACTGCTATAAACCATGTAAAATATAAGATAGTATCAAACGCTATCCAGTTTCCTACTATCAAAACGGGCAAAAGGAGTAATGCACCTGCTAGGGAAATAGTCATTAAATTTCCTAAATAATCCCATATTCTTTCTTTTTTGTAGAAAAATATAACAAAGGCTTGACATACAATTTGCCCCCCACATATCATAAATTCTCGATAGATATGCCCTTTCGGCAAAATTTGAATCATCTGTTTGCCATAAGTACTAAGAATAAGAGAAGTTATCAACCAGCTAAAAATAAGATAGGCAATCCGATAATGTTTTTTAAAGCTCGGCTGGAACTGAAAACTCCCACTTTCAAGAGGAGCAGGAATAATTACTCTTCGATTGTATGAAACAAAAGCGTATAGTTTTGCCATTAGCCAAATAAAAGGTCTAAACTTAAAAAGAGGTTCAAAAGCTGGCATTGCGACGCTACAAATCCTGAGGAGACTCTCGATACCATAAGATACTTCTCCAGTTTTCTGATTTATCAGTGCTATTTCATTAACTGCTCTTTGCCAATCAAGTGAAGGACATGCCTCAGTTGAATATTCTTGATAAGCAGTTCTACCATTTTTGTCTAATAAACCAGCGCTAACAAATGCCTTTGTATATAACTGACACATCGGACATTCAGCGTCAAATAAGATGAGATTGTCTTGTAAAGTTTTCATTTTGTGTATATTGAATTTTCAGTAAATATTGAAAGTTTATATCAAAAAAAAATGCTCATTTGAACATTTTAAGAATAGATCCCCAAAACCAATTTTCTTCTGCATGGAGCATGGTTTCAATGGTTTTGTCTACATTTTTGGCAAATTTGTTTATATCGGTTACTGATTTATGAAAAGTTGCAAATTCAGGATTTTTTAAATCTCCATTAACTTTAGAAAGTTCATCCAAAATTTTGACAACAGGGTCTAATTCCCTTTTTCTTCGTTCTTTGGCTACTTGTCTTGCAATGTTCCAAACATCTTTATCAGCATAGAAATATTCTTTTCTCTCGCCAGCTTTATGTTGTTTTTCAATCAATCCCCAACTAATCAAATCCCTGAGCGTCATATTAGCATTGCCCCTAGAAATACTTAAACTTTCCATGATTTCCTCAGTTGTAATAGGTTCAGGTGAGATAAGGAGCAAGGCATGCACTTGAGCCATTGTACGGTTAATGCCCCACTCAGAACCAAGCTTTCCCCATGATTCAATAAACTTTTGTTTTCCTTCTGCTAATTCCATAATCAAAGATATGCATACAAATTAAACTTTCAAAACTTTTTGAAAGTTTAATTTTTTAAATGGATAATTTAATATATGCAAAATAATAGGAACACCAAAAGCAATTGTAAAATATGTAGGCAATGTCAGATTTGAATAACACAATGTCAGATTTGCACACAAACAATTTTAAGTTATTGCAGATCTTTGTTTCAAATTTTAAAAAAGATGAACAAAATATTAGTAACAGGAGCAACAGGGCATCTGGGTAGTTCTGTAATCGAAACATTGATAAAAAAAATTCCCTCAAGTCAAATTTCCATCATCACACGTAACCCAGAAAAAAGAGTTGCCTTTCAAGCAAAGGGATTTAATTCATTTATTGGAAGTTATGATGATTTAATTACCCTTGAAAATGCGATGGACGGCATTGATACCGTTTTGCTCATTTCATCAGGTGACCAAGGAGATAGAATGCAAGAGCATAAAAATGTGATAGACACAGCCAAGAAAAAGGGTGTGAAAAATATTGCTTATACAAGCAGATGTTTGAATGACAGAAACACTTTGGTAAATAGATTAATGGTCGAACATTTTGACACTGAAGATTATATTATTGCAAGTGGACTTGAATACACCTTTTTTAGAAACATTTTATACATGGATGCTATTCCACAGTTTATTGGTGGTAATATAGCGTTGGAAAATGGTATTTACTTGCCAGCAGGTGATGGTAAAGTATCATTTGCATTGAGAAGTGAAATGGGTGAAGCAATGGCCAATGTTTTGTTGAATGAAGCCTTTGAAAATAAAATTTACAATTTTACAGGCGATAAAACCTATTCGTTTTACGATATTGCAAGAGTTCTTACAGAACTGACAGGCAAAGAAGTAAAATATACCGATGTTGAGGCAGATGTTTTTAAAGCGATGATGAAACAAAGAAATTTGCCAGAGCCAGTGATTCAGAAAATTGTAGGTTTCATTACTGATATTAAACACAATCAAGAAGCAGTTATTTATAATGACCTTTTAAACCAATTAGGCAGGAAGCCAACAGGTTTGAAAGATGGTTTAAAAATATTGTTTGGCTTATAAAATCTGTCTTTATACGATGAATGTATTAACACCATATCATATTAACAGCATTGCTGAATATCATCGGTTCATGGAGTTGCCAAAGCCCGAACATCCTTTGATAAGTGTGATAAAATTTGAAGATATTAAGCGAAATCCAAACAATTGTCTAAGTAGTATTATCCACAATTTTTATTCAATTGCATTAAAGAAAAACTTTATGCAAAAAATGAAATATGGGCAACAAGACTTTGATTTTGATGAAGGCGTAATGCACTTTATGTCGCCTAAACAAATTTTAACTATTCAAGCATCCTCACAAGAGGAGTTCAAACATTCAGGATGGCTACTACTAATTCATCCCGATTTCCTTTGGAATACTCCACTGTCAAAAAAGCTAAAACAGTACGGATTTTTTAGCTACAAGGTAAACGAAGCTCTACATCTTTCCGAAAAAGAAGAAACGTTGGTTACAGACATTATTGAAAAAATTGCGATAAAATATCATACCAATATTGACGATTTCAGCCAAGATGTTATGATAGCTCAAATAGAGTTGTTGCTTACCTATTCAGATCGCTTTTATCAGCGACAATTTATTACCAGAAAAATAGCCAATCATAAAACAATAAATCAGTTGGATATTTTTTTGACAGAATATTTTAATGAGGAAAATCTTGCTATTAAAGGTATTCCAACTGTTCAGACCGTTGCAGAACACTTAAACATTTCAGCCAGTTACTTGAGTCGTTTGCTTCAATTATTAACAGGACAAAGCACCAAACAATTTATACATGACAAGTTAATTTCTTTAGCAAAAGAAAAGTTATCAACGACTGATTTGTCAGTAAACGAAATTGCGTATGGTTTAGGTTTTGAACATCCGCAATCATTCAGCAAATTGTTTAAGACCAAAACAAATCTATCGCCATTGGCATTTAGACAGTCGTTTAATTAGTAAAGAAAATAGCGGAATAATAGAGCTTAAATCTATTTATTCCGCTAATGCACTTCACGAATAATTCAAAATAATACTATTGAGAATATTACTTATTTCTTCTCGTTCAATAATTTTTCCAATTTTTCTTTACTTTCAGGTATATCTTTTAAGGTCAAAGCTTTTTTGAAAGACATAATTGCCTTGGTTTTATCCCCAGTTGCAAGGTATAAATCACCGATAGAATCATAACAATTTGCACTATTGGGATTGTTGGTAATATTGCGTATGAATAGAGATTCAGCTTTTTTGAATTGCTTTGCACCCAACATCTGGTAACCAAGATTATTAATTTGGTTTTCACTGGGCTTAATAATATACCCCATTTGTTTAGAAATGTTGCTATAGTGTGCAACCAATAATGAATCTAAGTTAAAATTTGGGTTTTCTAATTCACTGTCGTAAATCTTAAGCTTATAAAAATCAAAAATAAATCTTAGTGCATCATATTCTCCTATTAACCTCACCGAGGGATGATTGTCATCTTCATAGAATTTATATTTGTATCGTAGCTGGTTTTTTTTAGTTTTTTGAAGTTCTTTAATGAATTTTAAATTCGCACGAATAAGATCTGTATTCTCGCTTGTATCTTTTTGGACGCTTAGGGTATCAACTCCTTTTTCCAAACGGTTGGCCATAGCGATAAATAATGTTTTTCCTTTGTAATTTTGAGTGCTTAGAATTGTTTCAGCTTCTTTGACGACTTTAGCGTTATTCCACCATAAGGAACCATCGAGTGAAACGTATGAATTAAATAAACTTGAATTATGGAGTAAAGTATTAATTACCGTCAAGCCTCCAACAGAATGTCCAATCAATATTTTATAAGTTGTGGTTGGATATGTTGAATTGATATGTGGAATAAGTTCTTTTTCAACAAAAGACATGAACATTTCGCCATTACCAACAAATTGTTTAGGCATTTCTTTATCAGTACCAGTTGTTAATTCTCTCATCCTATTTGAATGTACGATTCCAACTACTATTATTGGAGGACAAAGGCTTGATTCTTCCATGTGTTCGGTAATACTTACTACACTGTTGAAATTTTCAGCCCCATCTAACAAATAGAGCACAGGATAATTACCCCTGTCTTTTACTCTAATACCTCCATTACTTTGAGGGATATGTATCAATATTTCACGATTTTCACCTAAGATTTTTGAAGATATTATTTCAGCAAACCCAGTGGTGAAGCGAGTATCTTCCTGAGCCTGAACATAAAAAGAAGATAATAGAAGGATAATAGAAAAATAAAATGATTTCATGTGGTTTAGTAAAATATACTTGTTGATTTTTTCTTAAGACTTTTAAAATCCAAAAAGAAATATTAGATTATAGATAAAACAAAAATACCTTTTACGATAACGTAAAAGGTATTTGTACCCAGAGCCGGAGTCGAACCGGCATGCCAGTGAAGACACTGGTGTTTGAGACCAGCGCGTCTACCAATTCCGCCATCTGGGCATTTGATTTCTCAAACTTGATGCAAAGATAAGTGATACTTTTTTACTACACAACCTTAACATTTAATTAATCTGAAACTTTTTTGTAAGTGTTCTTGTAAGTTTCTGATTACTAGCTTGATTGTTGATTGAATAAATTTGAAAAAAAATTATTCATATCTCAACGATTCTATCGGATCAAGTTTTGAGGCCTTATAAGCTGGATATATTCCAGAAAATAAACCTACCACTACGCAAACTCCAATTCCGACTGACATCCATAGCCAAGGAATAATAAAGCTTGAAGTTCCGCTCATTAATAATTGAGCAAAGATGTTACCAATAATAATGGCTAAAAAGATACCGCCTAAACCTCCTAAAATACAAATTACAATGGCTTCAATCAGGAATTGTAAACGAATTAGATAGGGGGTAGCTCCTAATGACTTTCGAATACCTATCTCTTGCGTCCGTTCAGTAACTGAAACCAACATAATATTCATTAAAGCAATGGCAGCACCCAATAAGGTAATAAAACCTACGCCAAAGCCTGCTATTCTTAGAATACCTGTAATACTTTCAGACTGTTTAGCCAAAGAATCCGAACGTTCTATTGAAAATGAATCTGGTTGACCGATTTGGTCTTGTCTGATAATCCTCATCACCCCTCTAGCTTCTTCTATTACATTATCAATATCTGTAATGTTAGGAACAGAAGTAACAATATCATAAGTGAGGGTCTTGCCTTGAGCCATCTTTCTTCCTGTTTCTAAAGGCATAAAGATTACTCTGTCGTCACCACCGCCCATCAAACTACCTTTTTTCTCTAGTAAGCCTATTACTTTAAATTTTTGTCCAAGAATATTGATTTCTTTATCAAGAGGATTAATATTTTTTCCAAAGAGTTGATCCACAATGTCTACACCAATGATACAAACATTTACAGCATACTGTAAATCGTTGGCTGAGAATGTTCTTCCTTTCGAAATTTTATAGCCTTTTATATCCATAAAATTATCGTCAGTACCCATTATCCTTGAATTGGGATTGGTTTTTTTCGATTCATATTTTACTTCTACTGAAAAACTAACATTAATTTTTAGACCAATAATGGCTGAATGACCAAATTTCTCTTTGTATAATTTTGCTTCACGATAATCAATTTGGGGATAGTTTTTTTCTTTCTCGCCATCTTTTCTGATTTTGAAAATATCTCTGTTTCTAAGGTCGAAGGCATTAGCACCTAGCCCTGCAAAACTGTTGTTTACAGAGCTTTGAATACCATCAATTACAGTAAGGCTACCAACCAAGGCAGTCACACCAATGGCAATGATTAGGGCAGTGAGGGTGGTTCTAAGCATATTTGCTTTGATAGAGCGCAAGCCCTCACGAATATTTTCTAATAAATTCATAGTTGTGGATATTGAAATGGATTCGATTTGAAACCAACATAAATTATGACGAATGTATGTTTAATCCTAATCTGGATTGTGATTAGCACTAATAATATACTAAATTCGTTTATCGTTTATGAATAACAAATTTAGTTCAGAGAACTTAAATAACTTCACCAATGAAAAGGCTATTATTTCCGTTTATCATATTCTTGACGCTTACAAGCCGTTTATGGGCTTCTCAGATCTTGATTCCGATGGATGACACTCAAAAAAACCATTTAAAATCTTACGGAATTGCCTATTGGATTCTTAAAACGCATGATACAGAAGTAGAGTGGCTTTTGAATTATAGAGGCGGAGCTTTTATGTTCCCACAAGCACAGCAATTCGAGAATGAGTTAATTATCCGAGGGGTAAGTTACGAAGTGATTTCGGAAGGACAAGCTTCGCAAATTAGGGCAGAGGTAACTAGTCCTGATGTAAATATGGATGTCGTCAAATTGCAAAAACCACCCAGAGTAGCTGTTTATTCTCCTAAAACGGCCCAACCTTGGGATGATGCCGTTACCTTAGCGATGACTTATGCCGAAATACCCTATGATTTGATTTTTGATGATGAGGTAATGAATGGTAAGTTGCCTGAATACGACTGGCTACACCTGCATCACGAAGATTTTACAGGACAAATGGGTAAGTTTTTAAACCAAAGCGGGCAACCATGGTATCAGGCACAATTGAGGGAAGATAAAAAGAACGCTCAAAAATTTGGCTTTGACAAAGTATCTCAATTGAAACTAGGCGTAGCTAAAAAGATTCAAGAATTTGTAGCAGGCGGAGGATATATGTTTGCCATGTGTACGGCTACAGATACCTACGATATTGCATTATCGGCCGAAGGAATTGATATCGTCGATGCATTTTATGATGGCGATGGTTATGATAAAAATGCCAATGGAAAGCTTGACTTTACTAAAACTTTTGCTTTTCAGAACTTTAATTTAATTTTTCTGCCACAGGTAATAGAGTTTTCAAATATTGAAGCCTATTCCAACGAATCGAGACCAGTAGGAGAGGAGAATGATTTTTTTAACCTATTTCAGTTTTCTGCTAAATGGGATCCTATCCCAACGATGTTGACACAAAATCATGAAACAACGATTCATGGATTCATGGGGCAAACTACTTCTTATAAAAAAGAATTGATAAAACCTGAAGTAGTAGTATTAGGCGAGAATCGTTCTTTAAATGAAGCTAGATACATTCACGGCACTTTTCTGAAAGGCTTCTGGACGTTTTATGGCGGACACGACCCTGAGGATTATAGACATTATGTGAATGAAGAACCAACCGATTTGAATTTACATCCCAACTCACCGGGTTATCGATTGATTCTCAATAATGTACTTTTCCCTGCTGCGAAGAAGAAAAAGCAAAAGACTTAATCGGCAAAAAATATTGTTGTCTGGTCCATAAAAAAGGCTCTCAAATTATTGAGAGCCTTTTTTGCCAAATAGCGTTTCTATTTTCCATTTTACATTAGCATAAACTTTCATCAGTCCATAAGGAATAATAAACGTCTGTAAAACATCTTTTAAGTGCTTGCTTGAATTGGGTGTTGATAAATACAATGAAATAAAAGCAAAATAGATACTTTGAAAATATTGATTCCTTATTTTAAAAACATTCGTCAGCAATAAATAATATTCACCAAGAATGGGTTTAATCAAATGGGTATATTTATAACCTAACTCTTTATCAACATTTGAATACATAAACATCCTATTCTTAATAAAAACCTCATCAAGGTTACTATCAGTATAGCTCATACCACCTAAATGTCTTCTGTAAACGCACATTACTTCTGGTAAATAACCAATATAGCCTTTGCTTGATAAGAGGAGGTAAAGGGGAATATCACCGCTTTTAGATAACAAAAACCAATCTGGGAATTTCTCACCAATCAAATGTCTTCTAAACATTACACTGGCTGTAGCCATAAACCACACTTCCTTTTTAGTAAGTAAATCTTCTGGATATATTTTGTCTTTTTGGTCGGGTGGATTAATATTTTCATTGGGTCTCCCTGAGCCATCCTCATACGCCATAATGGCATTATGAAAGCAAGCAGATGCCTCTGGGTTTTGCTCAAGAAAATCATATTCCATTTGAAGTTTATGATTGTTGATTAAATAATCATCACCTTCAATATGGACGATGTATCTACCTTTGCATTGATAAAAAGTATTGACAAAATTACCTTTACCAGGGCATTTTTTAGAACCCTGATTTACTTCATACAAAAGGGGTACAATAATATCTGGGTATTTGTTGGCATATTCAATGACAATAAATCTAGAGCTATCTGGAGAACAATCTTCGCCAATGACAATTTCAAATTTGAAATTAGTAACTTGATTTACTAGGCTATCTAAGCACTCTCTAAGAAAATGTTCGTGATTATAAACAGTAACAAGAATGCTTACTTCAGGTTTGATTATTTCAGACATTATCAGACGCGTTATAATTATTAATTAAATTAAAATAAAGTAGTGTAGAAAATAATAACATTAAAGCTTAGCTTCAGCATAACCAAAACCACTAGCACCAAAACCGTTCCCGTTATAAAACATTATTTTCTTATCAAGGTGGTTTATCACCAAAGGATATTCTATCATTTGAGCATCCCAACCGCTTTCGGATACATCAATCCCTACTTGGTCGTCTAATCTTGTCCAATCGATACCATTATCTGATTCTGCATAGCCAATCCTATAGCTTCGTGCTACATTGTTTCTATAATCATCGATGGCTCTGTAAGAATACCACATTTTATAGATACCGTCTTCTATTAAAACGGATGGTCTAGAAATTCCTCCTTCTACGGCATCTTTATAATCTATGGCAATTTTCCCTTGGCGAACCCAGTTGATACCGTCTTCAGACTCCGCATATTTAATATTATAACAGGGTTCTAATTTTCCATCAGGAGCATCATACCAATGCGTACAATTGAGATACCATACTTTAAAAATCCCTTTGTCGAATAAAACACAGCAACTTCCATTAAAAAGAGGTTCAGTAGCAATGGTATGAATAACAGGCCCTTCAAATAACTTGGTGAAATTTAATCCATCCGTACTTTTGGCAATCCCGATTGAATTATGGTATGGAATCGTATTTCTAACTGTCCAACCGATGTAATACAACCACTTTTCGCCATTAGGATGATGCAATAACCAAGTTGGCATGATGCCACAGTCATCAAAAGTACCTGCTGTTCCTAATTCAAGAATGGGTTTATCATGCACATAAATTACTTCTGCTAAATTGCTAGGATTCAAATCCAGAAAAGATGCGACACATCTTCCCTTTTGGTCGCGTGCAGAATAATAAATTCTTACTTTATCTTCAAAATTAGTGTCAGCACAAACCACATGAGCATGTGTTTGATTCCAGCCAAATTTGCCATCAGGCTTATATATCAACCCTTTTTTCTCCCAAATCATAGATTAATGTCTTTACTTGAAACTTTTGCTTTTTCCGCTGGATTACCTTTATAAATACTCCATTCATCCGTCTTTTTACCAGTGAAATTCGTTCCCATAGCTATCAGTGTACCTTCGGCTAAATGCACGCCATCTCTGATTGTGGCATTTACACCCAAAAAACAATAAGGTTCAACAATACAGCGACCAGAGAGTACGATATGTGAGGTAAAATAAACATGGTCTTTAATCACACTATGGTGACCAATATGGTTACCTGACCAAAGTACTACGTCGTTCCCAATCGTTACAAAAGGTTGAATGGTGTTATCTTCTAAAATAAAACAGTTTTCACCGATTTTATCAGTCAAAACAGTCGCCTTAGAACTGATGTATGAAATAAATTCATATCCTTTATCCTTTGCTTCTTGATATACTTTTGCCCTCACCTGATTCATTTTGCGTTCAGAAAGCGGAGCAAAAAACTTATATTCAGTCGTAGGATAAAGCGTAGTTACCTCCTCAAATGGAACCACTGGAAGTCCACAAAAAGTAGGTTCTTTGATATATGCCTGATTGACTGTAAAAGCAACAATTTCGTGCTCAGAGTCGTGTGTTAAATAATAGTGTGCTAATTCTGCCACTAATTCCGTTCCGAAAACTACTACTTTTGCCATCTTGTAAGGTATTTATTAAGTATGAAAACCATTTCTTTTAATGTCATCTACACTAACTCAAAGTTATCCAAGTATTCTTTAATCGTTGCCTTTGAGTTGAACATCAACACATCAATGATTGAAAGCCAAGGTACAAACTCATTTTTAAATTGAGGGTAAACACAAGGTTTACTTTTGATAAAAAACAGTTCCATCTCTCTATCGCTAAAAGCAGATTTATCATATAATTCAAGACCACCAATCGGATTGATATATGTATCAGCTTTTTCTTGCAAACAAATGTCAATGATTCTTTCTTGTGCTTTTAAATGAGTGTTGACGTATATACTTGAACTTGATACTATTTCAGTAGTAATGTCTAGGTATGCTGCAATAATTGTTAGGTTATTCGTAATTACTGCTGATATATTGGTCTGTTCTGTATTAATCGTTTTTTCAATTAACGGAAGAACATCCTCATAGAACGGTGCTTTTTTATAGCTTAATGCTATTGTTTTTAGAAATTTACTTTTCCAAGCAGCGTCCCAGTTAACCTCAATTGTATTAATTAATTTATTCTGACTTGCTTCTTTCAATGGAATGGTAAATAAACTATCGTTTCCATTGACTAATATCCTATTACGATTAATCCAGCCCTTATTGATATAATTAACATCATCATAAATTATAAATTTATCAACAGCATTAATTAATTGAAAATACCCAATGTATGGGAATATATAGGGTTGCATAATGGCAATTTTCATAATCAGTCTTTAAGGATGACTAGCGTAATTTTCGGAGGTAATAATCTTCACCTTTTACAATTACATTAACCATCGTTGTATCAGTTCCTAAGCGAATATCGCCTATTTGTGGTTTAATTACACTTTTAGCAAAGAATAAATAATCAGCTTCTTTTGGAATAGGTCTCAACCCTTGTTCAAATGGGTTAATAACAATTAACTTTCTAGTCAATTTATCTCCCCAAAGCGGATATTCATAATCATCATTTATCGTTGCTAATGCCACTGTTGCATTTTGTGGAACAAGCTTATTGAAATTCTCATAAGCCTTAGTAATGTCGGGTCTGGCTTCTGTTAATATTTCCATTCTCGTCATATCAAAAGCAGACTTTCTTCCGTAGGCACTTATTGGTAAACATCTATAGTTTAAAAATGTTGCTAACAGCCCCGAAACGATACCAATAGCTACTACAAAACCCACATAGGTTTTTAAGACCACATGATTAGGCTTTTCGATAGAATATTTTCCTGTGAAAAGTAATGTCAGAAAAGGAACAGCAAAAATCGCCGTACTGATCATGTACCTCCCTTTCCAAGGGTCATAGGCAGCCGTATATGACAGTGCTATGAAATGTAAAACAAATGCGAGACCCAAATAATAATAAACGGCCTTGTTTCTGATAACCCCAATTAAGACTAATAAAATTAATGGAATAATTAAAGCGAAGCCAAAAATGCCCCAATAAGGACTCATATTATAAAACTCGAATCGTTTATTATACGTAAATGGAACAATCGTAAAATCAGTTTCAGCTTCTAAACGAGTTTTAAGGACATTTCTTTCAAACCACATGATTGGTTTTTTCATGGCTCTGTTCAGCTTTTCTCCTTCATCCCAATTTCGGAAGCCATCTAAATTGATTAAGTCGATGCTATACCTAAGAACATTACGAGACCCCTGTTTGATGAGGTTTGCCTTCGTACCTGCTCTGTCAATCGACTGGTGTTTTAAAGCAGTAGGAGGACCAATCGGGTGGTGATATTCTTGAATATTAGGAATATAACCTGCAGGAAGCGTAAATAATATAAAGCCAAGTACAAAGGCTACGAACAGGTGTTTAAAATGAACAAATGTGATAGAGAATAAACTGCTTTTTTCATTTTCTTTGAAAACGGTATAAAGCAATATCAAAAACACAGGTGGAAGCGAAAATACAAAGGTTATTTTATGACCTAAAGCTATGCCAAAAGTTAATCCTGCTAAGTAAATGTATCTTCTTTTCTTCTTTTCATTAAAGCTAAATAGAAAATATACCAGACACCCCAAATAGGAAGCAAGTACAACATCAGACTCAGTTGTAATGGCTTGTTTTAATACATCAGGCAACATCAAAACAACTAAACCACAAAAAAAACTTGCAGTAAGATTTTTACTAATACTTCTTGCAATACCAAAAACGCTGAATCCTATCATCCAATAAGCAGTATGATGAATGGCTTTGAACCAGTTTTCAACCTTGCCAGACATTAGGTAATTATAGATTTGGATAGTACAAGCACTTCTTGGATAAGTGTCTATGTTCCAGTTTGTTCCGCCAAAATGAGCCATCGTTCCATGTTGAAGATAGTACAACAAGCGGTTTAAATGACCAGTCATGCTGTCCCATTCATTAGGAGGAGTATAGCAGATTAGGATAAAGTTGGTAATTTCAATAATCGCTAAGGTAATGAAAAGACCACCGAAGATAAATTTTAAGAATAGTGATAAATTACCAAACCAATTCCAGACGGCTTGGATTCTGCTACCAATTATTTGAAAAATAGTAAAGTTTTCGTTCCTATCTTTCCCGAAGAAATTGTTGAATTGAATATAGAAAATATAAGCAGGAATAAATACACCGATAGCCCAAAACCTTCTATCATTCATTTTGTTGATTTCAGAGAGCGTAAAACCTGTTAAGATAACACTTCCACAAAAAACAACATAAGCGATAATAATAATGTCAATTAATGATTTTTGACAAACTCGTGCCGATACTCTAAATACAAAGCCAATAAAAATGGCAAATATGATAGGATACAAGAAAGTCATATTGTTTATGAAATAGTGTTATTGATTATCGTACTAATTCTTTCAACATCGGTATGTGCTAAATCATAGTAAAGAGGTAATGCCAAAGCTCTAGGAGCAAAGTCATCTGAAATTGGACAATTACTTTGTTCAGTAACAAACTTTAAGGTACTTAAAGAAGGGTAGAAGTATCTTCTAGGAACAATGTTCTCAGCTTCAAGTGCCGCTTTTACTTGTAACAATATTTCTTCTGATTCCAGAAAAATAGGATAATAAGCATGATTACTTTCAATAGGAACTTTCACGACAGGCTTGACTAATTTATCCCAATTCAATAGTCGGTCGTATAATTCAAAAATCTTTTTACGAGCTTCTACAATTTCAGTAACCTTTGGCAAAACACATAGCCCCATTGCAGCATGGAATTCAGAGTTTTTACCATTAATGCCAATCGTATAATAAGTATCACTCTTATGTCCGAAACTTCTATAACTATCAATCAGATAAGCTAAATTATCATCGTTTGTGAAAATAGCACCGCCTTCTGTGGTATGAAACACTTTGGTCGAGTGAAAACTACAAGTGCTTATATCGCCAAAATTAAATAAAGACGTTCCATCTACTTTTACCCCAAAAGCATGTGCTGCATCATAAATTAATTTGATGTTATGCTTTTTGGCAATGTCAGCCAATTTTTCTACTTCACAAGGATTACCATATACGTGAGTAGCCAAAATAGCTTCTGTATTTTCAGTAATTAGGGCTTCAACTTTTGAAGGGTCTATACAAAAATCATCAGGAGAAATGTCAGCAAAAATAGGCGTACAGTTTTCCCAAACGATTGAATGGGAAGTAGCACAATATGAAAATGGAGTAGTAATTACTTCTTTAGTAACATTCAGTACTTTTAGGGCTATTTGTAAAGCAATAGTTCCGTTACTCACATAAAAACAATGTTTTACGCCTAGGTATTCTTTGAGCTTTCTTTCTAATTCCTGAACTAAAGGCCCATTATTAGTTAATTGGTTTCTCTGCCAGATACCTTCTACATATCGCTGGAATTCTTCAATCGGAGGTAGGTATGTTTTTGTAACGTTTATCATTTGTTGATGTTATGATAGAATAAGTAAAAAAATAGAATATACTTGTTCCTAAATAACATTTTCTAGTTCAAGTTGAGTAATAGGGAAGTTGATTTTTGGTCGGATATAGCCCGGCCATTTTCCATACCATTCACTACCCTCACGATAATCTTCAATCTCAAAAATTAATACTTCTCCGAAATTATAAATTACACTAGACTTATCTTTGACAACCATCAATGAAATTGAGTAAGACCCATCATTCATAAAATCAGCTGGAATCTCACATTCTGCATAAATTACTCCTTTTCTTAGGTTCAAAGATGGCGTACCAATGTTAAAAATACATTCTCCCGTCAAAGAATTAAGATGAAGACTAATATTAGTATCAATGCCTTCAACCATACTCCAAAATTCAATTTGAATTTTGAAAGAAGTCCTTACATCAATATGTTTTAGATTATCGTGATAATCAGGCGTAAGTTTTACTTTCTTTAATCTAATACTATCATTACCAGGGGCTTCGCTAGGAATCGACCAGCTTGATTCTAAGGCTGTTTTTTGTACATGGCTCAGATAAGTCGCCAATACCTGATTGGTTTCGCCCATTTCAAGTAATTTACCTTTCTGCATATACATTGACTTATTACAAAGCCCTTGCACAGCCGTAAGGTTATGGCTTACAAAAAGAATAGTTCTGCCCGAAGTAGAAGCATCCTTCATTTTGCCTAAACATTTTCTTTGAAATTCAGCATCACCTACAGCTAATACTTCATCAACGATTAAGATTTCAGGTTCTAGATGGGCAGAGATTGCAAAACCGAGACGTACGTACATCCCAGATGAATATCGTTTTACGGGAGTATCTAAAAATTTTTCAACGCCAGCAAAATCAACAATCGCATCAAAATGCTTTTTGATTTCCTGTCGCTTCATTCCTAAGATAGAACCATTTAAGAAAATATTTTCTCGTCCTGATAATTCTGGATGAAACCCCGTTCCAACTTCTAATAAACTGGCTACTCTTCCTTTTATCTTTATTTTACCTTGTGAAGGTTCTGTAATCCTACTCAAGATTTTAAGCATTGTTGATTTACCAGCACCATTAGAGCCAATGATACCAACCCTATCACCTTGATTAATTTGAAAACTAACGTCCTTCAAAGCCCAGAATTCTTCGTGACTTATTTGTTCTTCAGTTTTCTTTGAGAATATGTTTTTTAATTTATCTGTGACTACCTCTCTCAGCGTATCAGCTTTCGCATTGCTTTTGATGTGGTCGATAATGTATTTTTTACTTATATTTTCAGCTTCAATTACCGTCATTTTCAAGGGTTTTTTTTACATTATTTTTCAATTACGAATAATGTTAAATGTAATCCACAAAAGAGTTTTCTTTTTTCCGGAAAAAAATAATTGCTAGTGTAGTTGTTATTGTTACAAAAATAATTGTTGGGATAAATGAATTCCATTCAAAATCTTGATAATTTGGAATTAAACACCACCTAAACCCTTCTATAATGCCTGCTAATGGATTAATCCATTGATAAATTGGGTACCAAGGAAAGCTTTTGAGAGAAGCCAGCGGATATGCTACAGGACAAACAAAAAAGCCATATTGTACTACTAAAGGAACTATTTGTTGAAAATCTCTGAATTGCACATTTAAAGATGCGAAAATTACACCCAAACTAAACGAAGCAAAAAAGGCTAAAAATAAAAAAACTGGTACAAATATAATATTCACTGTAGGTGGATATCCTTTATAAATCAGAAAAGGAATCATTACAACAAAGCCAACGATGAAGTCAAGTAAAGGAACAGCTACAGCACTTAACGGCATTAATAATCTAGGGAAATATACTTTTGAAACTAAGTTGGCATTACCAGTGATACTGTTGCTTACTTGTTGGAATGACATCGCAAAGAAGTTCCAAAAAATAACTCCTGTAAAAATAATAATTTGCAAAGGTATTGCAGAATGACTTTCAATTTTAGCTACTTTATCAAAGGCAAAAACGAAAACTAACACTGTAAGTACGGGTCTGAAAATAGCCCAAGCTACCCCCACAAATGTTTGTTTATACTTTACGGTAATATCTCTAATTGCTAAAATATAAAGTAATTCTCTGAATCTCCATAAGTCTTGCCAATAGTACTTTTCTGACCGTCCTGACTCTATTACTGTTTCGTGCATAATATTTTTTGAAATTATTCTTCTGTCTTTTGTGCTATTTTTCCAAATGTTTTTGAAAATACAATATATAAGATTGAGAGAAATAGCCCCAGAACAGTTCCAATAATTGTTCCTTTCGTAATTCTATCTATTTCTTTTGGATAAGGCAATTCCGCATCATCAATAATTGTAAATAGCGGAGATTCCTTTACCATTGAAAACTTCATATTGTCTAAGCTTCTTACAGCCTCAAAATACATACTTTGTAATTGAGAGCTATTGGTAGATAAACGTTGTTGTTGTATTAAACCCTGCTGAACTATTACTTGTTGGTTTTGGTCAGCAAATCTAGCCGCTGCACCTTGTGTATAATATAATTCTTTTCTTAATGAGTCTACACGTCTTTCTACTAAATTAAGTAGTTCTTTAGATTTTTTTGTCTTAGTCTCAATATAAAAATTAGTAATCGTTTTCAAGTAAAGATGGGCCCAAAGATCTGAAAGTGTATCATTTCTTGTAATAACATGCAATGTTACAAAAGAAGCTTTTTTACTTTCGTTTACCATGCTAGTCAATGGCATCAAAAAATTCTGAATAATTCTAAGATGAGCTTTCTCTTTAACCGTACACTTATCATAAGCATCATGTTTAAATGTAAAGGTTTGAATCACATCATCATCATCCATCTCAATTTCACGAATCCCACTCTTTTTCAAGAAATAATTAGCAAAAATTTCTTCTTTACCTTTTATTTTTACTTTAGTGAGAAGTGCCCTATTATAAAGATTTTTAGTTCTAATCAGCTCGTTAAAGTTCTCTCCCGTAAATAAATTAGAAGAAGGAGCTGCGCCAGTATTTACCCCAAAAGCACTTGCTAAATCAGATAAACCACCTCCACTAGAACTATTACTGTTTTCCATATTAAATAATATAGTCGCAGTATAAACGGGTGGTTTCCTTGTGATTAACTCCCATGCTAGTCCACAAGAAGTACCAACGATAGTAGAGATAAGTATTACCTTCCAGTTTTGTACTATCAGTTTTTTTAGCTTTACTACTTTTAAAGCAATGTCTTCCAGAGAAAACTGATCTTCAGGTAATGTTGTATGTTGTTTTGCTGACATTTTAAATCCTAAATTATAATATTACTTGAAAGCTCTGATAAGTGCAAAAACAGTCCCTAGACTTGTTAAGCCTATTGATATTGTTTGAATTGTTTGTAATACCTGTTGCGTAGCGCCTTGTCTAATATTCAAACTTGGAACGATGATTTCAGAACCTGGGTAAACTTTAGGATATATATTAATCAACCCTAAGAATTTTCTTGTTCTGTCAACAGAACCATTGGCATAAATGATATAAGAACGTTTACGTGACGATAATTCTGTGAAACCACCTGCTTCAGAGATATAGTGTTTAAATGGCAAGCCATCAATATATCTAGTTGAAGTAGGGTACAATACTTCGCCTTGCATTCTTACAGTTTGTGGCTCTTTTGGGATTTTAATGATGTCGCCATCTTGCAACAACATATTGGCTGGAGCATCGGGGTTATCTAAGGCTTCTACTAAATCAATGCCAACCGATTCAGAAGTTTCTTCTTTAACGGCTTTTACTTTTACAGATGCTTCTTGCGTATTATCTGAAAGCTCGCTAAACTGTTCACTTTTTCTGTCAACTTCTTGTTTGCTTATTTTAAATTTACGTACCAATGTAGCTCCTTTTGGATAAGCTTGTGCATTTAAGCCACCTGCTCTTGCGATTACGTCTGAAATACGTTCATTCTTTCTTTCTAGTCCATATACCCCTGGGAACGTAATTTGCCCTTCAACAGAAACAAATTGTTGTTTTTCGTAGTTTGGAGACGAACGCACAAACACTTCATCAAATGGCTCTAAGATAAATTTAGATGCATTTGGGTCAAGTGACAAATTGTTATTGATAGAAAAATTAAAACGTTCTCCAATCGTTGAATTGATTTGGGCTGGATCATCTTTACCAATGTTTTTCTTTCTTCTGATGACTTCAATTCTACCTGTAGCTGCCGATTCTTTCAATCCACCAGCCTTTTCAATCAAATCCTCTACAGTCATATTATGGATAAACGGAAAAGTGCCAATAGGAGAGTCGTTGTTAGGACTTTCGCTTGGTGTTTCTGAAACACCAGTTGAGCCTTTATCAGTAGCACTCGTTAGAGGTGCTGTTTCTTTCAAATTGATTTCTCCTTGAATTCTGACAGTATATTTTTCCATTAATTCAACTACTGAATAAATAGTCACAATATCTTCACGACGAAGGGCTATATCGGGTATTTTGCCTGAAGTAAGGTCGTTATAATTGATTGAAATATTTTCTTTAGTTAGATCATCACGAAGTCTGGTAATGGTTATTCTTCCAAGAAAAGCATCTTCTCTGAACCCTTCTCCTCGCTTGATTAATTTTGTTAGCGTTGGGCTATCGTTAACCGAAAACTTTCCTGGTCTGAATACCGCACCTTCTAACGTTACAGCATTTTCTATTCTGTTTGTTAAAACTTTTTCGACTGTAATAATATCGCCCGGTTTTGGATAAAACGAAGAAATTAAATCATTGCTCAAATCGATTAATTTACTTTCCTTTTCAGTGATGCGTTGAACTTTCAAGAGACTTTTATAAGCCATCGCTGTAAAGCCACTTCCATATTCATTGATGATTCTTTCTAAGTTTTCGTTTGGTAGAACCTCAAAGACAGCTGGTTTTTTTACTTCTCCTACAATCTCAACTCTTGATTTATAAGCACCTACCTGAATAAGGTCTTGGTCTTGTAGCCCAATGTTTTGACGTAAGTTTCCTGTCGTCAATAAATCATATAAATCTACTTGAGCAATCAACTTTTTATCTCTTATTACTTTAATCTCACGGAATGTACCATTTTCGTTAGGTCCGCCAGCTAGATAAAGCGCATTCATTACTCTTGATAAAGACGAAATAGAATAGGTTCCTGGGGCTACTACATTTCCTAATATCGAAACTCTGATAGTTTTGATGCTACCAAGTGATACTGTGGCAGTTGTGTTGGCAGGAGCACCACCATATGGCTTAAGACCAATATAGATTTTTGATAATCTATCAACAATTCTTCTTTTAGCTTCTTCAATGGTAATACCACTTACAAAAACATTCCCAACTTTAGCAATTTTAATATATCCATCTGGAGTAACTGGAAGCGTGTAATGCTCTTCAGAATATCCATTAATATCAATTACTAATTCGTCACCAGCCCCTAATATGTAATTTTTAGGCGTTGGGATATTGAGTGAACTTTCAAAAGTAATGTTTGGATTATTGAAAATATCGATACCAAATATTTTTTTACGATAGGCCGCACTAGCAGAATCCGCACTTGATATAGCTTTGTCTGCTGATTTTGCCTTCAAACTATCACTTGATACTTTATTACTACCTGATGTGTTTACCTTTCTAGGATCCGCATTTGGCAATTTAGTTGCTGATGTTTGAATTTTAGCCCCTTGCATAGGTAAAGCTAAATTTTGAAGATCTCCGAGGTTAAAGGTTTGACCATTACTACGATTTGATAGAAAGGAGAGACATAGAAAAAGAATAGAAACGATAAATTTACAGATGTGTGAAGAAATGAATCGTACGCCTACCTGATTTGGGCAATCGTTTGCTTGCATGATTTTAAACATATAAATTGTTGCCTGTGGGTTTAAAAGGATTCTTAATGCTATCAATTTAATCTTATTGACAATGTTTGATAATTCTAAACAAAATGCAAAGTAAAACAACTTTTAGTAATTTCTAACGCCCATTGTCAATATTAATTATGTGTCGTAAGATTAAATTACGCTAATTTTATAAATTCTTAATGTTTTTGTAGCTTTGTTTCGCTGATATACGGAATAGTGAAAACGTACAATTTTGTATAGAATCATTTTTGTCATAATTTTTAGTTTTTAATTGTTGTTGGATAGTGTTTATGTTGAAATAAATGCTACTGTAGTACTAAATCCTTGCTTGAATATGTCAACAAACCCTACTTCAGTACAATATACAGAAGATAATATACGCTCTCTTGACTGGAAAGAGCATATTCGCCTTCGTCCAGGTATGTATATCGGGAAATTAGGAGACGGTTCTTCTATTGATGATGGTATTTATGTCTTAGTGAAAGAAATCATGGATAACTCTATCGATGAGCACATGATGGGAAATGGGAAAACCATTGAGATTAAAATCAGCGACCATCGGGTAGAAGTTCGAGATTACGGTCGTGGTATTCCTTTGGGGAAAGTGATAGATTGTGTCTCTAAGATTAACACAGGGGGTAAATACGATTCTGGTGCTTTTCAAAAATCGGTAGGACTAAATGGTGTTGGTACCAAAGCTACCAATGCACTTTCGTCGTATTTCAAAGTACAATCTTTCCGTGATGGTAAAACCAAATGGGCTGAGTTTAAACAAGGTGAATTGATTGCTGAATCGCCAGATGGAACAGAATCTAATGCCAGAAATGGTACGTTAGTGATGTTTGAGCCTGATAATACTATTTTCAAAAATTATCATTACATCCCTCAATATTTAGAAAACCTTATTTGGAATTATGCCTATTTGAACGCTGGATTGACAATTAATTTCAACGGTCAGAAGTATTATTCACAAAATGGATTATTTGATTTGTTGAGTAAATATTCATCTGAAGAAGAGCGTCGTTATCCAATTATCCACATGAAAGGCGCTGATATTGAAGTAGCGCTTACGCATGGCAATCAATATGGCGAAGAATATTATTCTTTTGTAAACGGACAAAATACTACTCAAGGAGGTACGCACTTACAAGCTTTTCGTGAAGCCATCGTTCGGGCGGTTCGTGAGTTTTATAAAAAGGATTATGCACCTGAGGATATTCGTGCTAGTATCGTTGGGGCTATTGCCATTCGTGTACAAGAACCTGTTTTTGAATCTCAAACTAAAACGAAGTTAGGTTCAAACAATATGTCGCCTGATGCTAGTTCACAGTCTGTCAGAAGCTTTATTGGAGATTTTATCAAAACTAATCTTGATAATTACCTGCATAAAAATCCTACAACTGCTGATGCTATCAAGAAAAGAATTGAGCAGTCGGAGCGTGAGCGTAAAGACATGGCGGGCATTAAAAAGCTAGCCAACGAGCGTGCTAAAAAGGCTAATTTACACAATAAAAAGTTAAGAGATTGTAGAGTACACCTGACAGATGAAAAAGCAGATAACAGATATGAATCAATGCTTTTTATTACCGAAGGGGATTCTGCCAGTGGTTCAATCACTAAATCTAGGAATGTGCAAAGTCAAGCGGTGTTTAGTTTAAGAGGTAAACCGTTGAATTGCTTTGGCTTAACCAAGAAAATAGTATATGAAAATGAAGAGTTTAATTTGCTTCAACATGCATTAAATATTGAAGAAGGATTAGAAGGACTGCGTTATCATAAAATTATTATCGCAACCGATGCCGATGTGGATGGTATGCATATTCGTCTGTTAATGATGACTTTCTTCTTACAATTCTTCCCAGATTTAGTAAGAAATGGGCATTTGTATATTTTGGAAACGCCTTTGTTTAGAGTAAGAAATAAAAAAGAAACGATTTACTGTTATTCAGATGAAGAACGTTTGAATGCTATCGAAAAGCTAAGTCCAAAACCAGAAATTACTCGTTTTAAAGGGTTAGGGGAGATTTCACCAGAGGAATTTGGGAAATTTATCAACGATGATATTCGATTAGAACCAGTGATTTTGACAAAAGATACAACGATACCTAAGATTCTGACTTATTTCATGGGTAAAAACACGCCTGACCGTCAGAAGTTTATCATTGAAAATCTAATCATAGAAAAAGACCCTGCCGAATTAGCGGCATAAATTCAGCGAAGTTCGCTCTAATAAAAGTTAAAATGTCTCTCGAAGAATTAAGAAATCAAATTGACTCGCTTGACAACCAAATGCTTGAAATTCTAAACAAGCGAATGGATGTTGTAAAACAAGTCGGCGAGTTAAAAAAACAAACTCAAACAGTTATTTATCGTCCAGAACGAGAAAAACAAATCGTTGATCGTCTGGTGGCTGCTAATAATGGATTATTGAATAGAGCGGCTATTGAAGCCATTTATTTAGAGATTTTTGCTGTTTCTCGTAATTTAGAATTGCCCGAAAGAATTGCTTATTTAGGCCCAGAAGGAAGTTTTACCCATCAAGCAGCCGAAAGTAGATTCGGAGCCATGAGCGATTATTTGGCTTTGCCCAATATACGTTCAGTATTTGAAAGTATTGATACTGGTCGTGCACGCTTTGGCGTAGTACCTATCGAAAATAATTTAGAAGGAATAGTTAAAGAGACCATCGATTTACTCAATGAAACAGACTTGAAAATTGTTTCAGAAGTAATCATTTCTGTACATTTTACCTTTGCGACAAAAGCTGAAAAACTATCAGATATAAAAAGAATTTATTCAAAAGACATCGCTTTTGGTCAGTGCGAAAAATTCTTGAATGATTATTTTGGCGGAAAGGAAGATGATTTTTTTGTACAAGTAGATTCAACATCAAAAGCAGCAAAATTAGCTGCCTCAGAAACTGACTCTGCGGCAATATGTTCGCACATCGCTGCTAAGTTGTTCGATGTACCTATTCTATTTGATAACATTCAAGATTCTGCCCAGAACCGTACGCGTTTCTTTATTATTGGTAAAGATTTTATCAATCAAAAAAGCGGAAATGACAAAACAACGATTATCGCAAAATTACCAGAAGATGGTAAACCCGGTACGTTGGTTAGATTCCTACAGGAATTTGAAAGTCAAGGAATTAACCTGTTGAAAATAGAGAGCCGTCCTGTAAAAGAAGGAGAACAATTCAATTTCTGGTTCTTGATGGAGTTTGATGGTTATTTCTTAGACGAAAGCGTTCAAACGATTATGTCTAAGCATGCTTCCGAAATAAAATGGTTGGGTAGTTATGTGAAAACCCAGTAAAGTGATTTAGAATATGAGTCATCCCGAATTTTAAAATCACAAAAAGCGATCGAAAACCTTATTTCGACCGCTTTTTTGATTTAGGGATACAGATTATAGTTCCGTTAGGAACACTATATCGGTAGAAGAAGCATCGTATTAACTCCTCCAAGCCCCATCGGGGCGAAATATTTCGCCCCGATGGGGCTTGGAGGGAATGTTATTTACAATAAGGCTACCGATATTTCGCCTCTATGAGGCTATTTTAATTAGAAATACATAAAAAATAAACACCTGAATAACATAAAATAGAAAGCGCTACTACTAAAGATACTGGATATAATTTTGTGGTCTTGGGGCGTTATGTTATTTTTGAACTTTGGAAATAACAATTAATTCAAAATAAATGGCTTTATTACAAAATAAGGTAGTATTGGTAACGGGTGCTTCAAGAGGCATCGGCCGTGCAATTGCCTTTAAAATGGCTCAAGAAGGAGCAAGTGTTGCTTTTACTTATCTTTCATCTGTAGAAAAAGGACAGGCTTTAGAAGCAGAATTGTCTGCTTTAGGAATAAAAGCAATTGGCTATCGTTCAGATGCTTCTGACTATAAGCAAGCAGAAGAATTGATGAATTCAGTTGTTGCTGATTTTGGTAAAATAGATGTATTGATCAACAATGCAGGGATTACTAAAGATGGCTTATTAATGAGAATGACAGAAGAACAATGGGATTCTGTTATCCAAGTAAACTTGAAGTCTGTTTTTAATTTGACAAAAGCAGCTACCAAGCCAATGATGAAAGCCAAAGCTGGCTCTATCATCAACCTTACGTCTGTAGTAGGTATTCGTGGAAATGCTGGTCAAGCAAATTATGCGGCATCTAAAGCAGGTATTATTGGCTTTACTAAGTCGGTTGCTTTAGAATTAGGCTCTAGAAATATCCGTTCAAACGCAGTTGCTCCGGGTTTTATCGAAACTGAAATGACTGGAGAATTGAATGCTGCGGCTACTGAAGAATGGAAAAAATCAATTCCATTGAAACGTGGCGGACAGCCAGAAGAAGTAGCAGATGCTTGTGTATTCCTTGCATCAGATATGTCTCGTTACATCACTGGACAAGTATTGCAAGTAGACGGCGGAATGCTTACTTAGTTATTTAGTGATTGAGTGAATTAGTGATTTTAAATAGTTGTGAGTTAGTGAATTGTGAGTTAATGTTTGAGTTTATTTTCCTTTATAACACTAACTCACAATTCACTAACTCATCACTCACAAGTAACCTTTCTACCCTTTTTTGATAAGAGACAACAAACAAAGCCCATGATGAAATTCGATTTTCTCTTTCAATCTTCTCCTTGGTTTATTCCACTCTGTTTTTTACTTGCTGGTGTATACGCCTTTGTGTTGTATCAAAAAAATACAAATTGGACAAAAGCCCAAAATTACATAATGGCCGCTTTTAGGTTTGTGGCTGTCAGTATTTTAAGCATGCTTTTATTGAGTTTTTTAATCAGACAAGTAAGCCAGAATATTCAAAAGAAAACAGTAGTTTTTGCTTTAGATAATTCACAGTCGATGAATGTATCAGGGCAAAAAGTATTAGAAGAACTGAAAAAGAACCTGAATGAAATAAAAGAAAGCCTTCTGGAAAAAGACTATCAAGTAGCCTTCGTAAGCTTTAATGAAGAGAATACCCAGAATCTTGAAAAACTTCAATTCAATTATAAAACTTCAAACCTTTCAAATTTACTTTCGGGCATTAAAAATACTTTTGAGGACCAAAACTTAACGGATGTTGTCCTAGTTTCAGATGGAATCGTTAACGAAGGGATTTCTCCCGCTTCAGAATCCTTTAAATTCCCTGTACACACGATTGGTTTGGGCGATACCATTCCTAAAAAAGATATTGCCGTTAAAACGGTTTATGCCAACAAGATAGCATATTTGGGCAACAAGTTTCCTGTACAAACAGATATTACCGCTTTTGGGTTTGAAGGAAAAGCTGCCAACGTCTATTTAAAACAAGGAGGGAAGATATTAGAAAAGCAGAGCGTAGTTTTTAATCAAAAAGACGATTTGAAAACACTGACTTTTAATACTACTGCTACTCAAGTAGGCGTACAGCACTTAACGGTTGAAATAGATTTATTATCAGGAGAGTTTTCAAATAGGAATAATCGTCAAGAAGTTTACATAGAAGTAATCAATGGGAAAGAGAAAATATTACTCTTGGCACTCGCTCCGCATCCTGATGTAAAAGCACTGAAAAGCATCATTGAGAAAAATGAAAATTATGAATTAGATGTAAAGATTCTGACAGAAAATGCTAATCCAGAGATTAACAAAACCTATGACTTACTGATTTTACATCAATTGCCTGATGGTTACAATACATACTCTAATGTCTTCAAACCATTATTAGACAAAGGTATTCCAGCTTTTTTTGTATTAGGAAACCAATCAGGAGTGAATTATTTAAACCAACTGAATCAGGTAATGCAAATAAATGCTGATTTAGGAGAAAGTGATAAAGTGACGGGTATTTATAATAAAAATTTCAAGGTATTGAATTTTGATGCCGAACAAATGGATATAATAGCAAAGTTTCCACAGCTTTCGGTGCCTTTTGGCGATTTTACATTGCTCCCTAATACAGAAGTGTTATTGTATCAAAAAGTAGGTACTGTTCAAACCCAGAAACCACTTTTGGCTATGAATATGGGGACTAAAAAGTCTGCTATTTTTACAGGGGAAGGACTTTGGACATGGCGATTAGAAGAATTTCAATTGACCGAAAAGCATGTAGTAGTGGATGATGTTATTACAAAGGTTTTACAATACCTGTCGGCCAAAGATGATAAAAGAAAACTAAGAGTTTATCCATTAAAAACACCTTTGTCTTTAGGAGAAAAAGTAGTGTTTGAGACTGAAATTTATAACGGTATTTACGAGAAACTATACAATCAGCCAATAAAGCTTGCCATAAAAGACGAAAAAGGCTTTACTAGAAACTATACATATTCGACTACAGCCGACAATACAAAATTTGAAATTAGTGGATTACCCGCTGGTGTGTATCGTTTCAATGCAACTTCCACCATACTTGGTAAAGTAGAACAAGCCACAGGTGAATTTGTCATTCAAGATTTACAAATTGAAAATATTAACCTTACCGCTGATTTTGATGTACTAAGGCAATTAGCTAATAAAACAGGAGGGAAATTTTTCAACAAAAATGAATTTGAAAAACTAAAACAGACGATACTAAGTCACCAAGTGCCAGACAAAATAGAAGCTACCGAAGATTTAAAAGAAATGATAAATCTCCGCTGGATTTTCTTTTTAATTCTTACGCTCCTCACAGCAGAATGGGTGATGAGGAAATATTTGGGAGGATATTAAATTTATCATAAATTCAGTCTATAGCAGGCTGAATTTATTTTTTTTATGCCATATTTAAAAAACAAATCATCTCAAAGCAACTATGAAAAACAATCCTCATCCATTGCTAAAAATAGCAATATTAATGTTATTGGTTTTATTTACTTTTAAAACCAATTTACAAGCCCAAAATAATGAACAGTATATTTTTGGGGATGCCTTGCCTGATGCTCCCGAATTGTCAGTAAGGGGAGAATATAAAGTGGGTGTCCGTACATTGGAATTTGTTCATAAAGGACAGATAGATGTACTCAAATCTAAAGATGGGGTAGATGCTGTTTATGACCGTCCTTTGAAAGTGGAAGTTTGGTATCCTGCTAATTTGTCTGATAATGAAAAAGAAATCGTAGCTTATGACCAAGTATTTGGTGTTTCAAACGACCCTAAACGCCCTTTAATTCCCTTTCAGTTTTTAGGTAGAGCTGCCCGAGATGCCAAACCTAAAACGGGTGTTGGTGCTTTTCCGCTGATTGTAGTTTCTCATGGTTATTTAGGTTCACGACTGTTAATGACCTATTTAACCGAAAATTTGGCGTCAAAAGGTTATGTAGTAGTAGCCATTGACCATACCGAGTCCACTTATCGTGATGCTTCTCCATTTCAAAGCACCTTGTTGAATCGTGCTAAAGATATTTTATTTACATTGAATCAAATAGCTGACTTGGCTAAACCCAAAAGTAAAAGCTTTCTGGAGGGATTAGCAGATGCTAATAATACCGCATTAATTGGTTATTCAATGGGCGGTTATGGTGTTCTGAATGCAGCAGGTGCTGGTTATAGTCAGCAAGCAGGTACATTATTTACCACCATGACAGGCGGCAGTAAAGCTATAGAAGTGAGAACGTCAGGAAATGCTGAATTTATAGCTTCGCAAGATAGCCGTATCAAAGCGGTAGTAGCTTTTGCACCTTGGGGAATGCAACGAGGTGTGTGGGATGCCGAAGGATTAAAAGGACTAAAAGTGCCTACTTTTTTTGTAGCAGGTAGTCAGGATGATATATCAGGTTATGAAGACGGCATCAAAGCCATTTATAAAGGAACAATTAATAGCGAACGGTACTTGCTTACTTATATGAATGCTCGTCATAACGTAGCACCTAATCCGCCACCAGCCGAATCTTATAAACCCGAAAGAGCCAGAGATTATGCGCATTATTCAGAACCCGCTTGGAACGAACGACATATTAATAATATCAATCAACATTTTGTGACAGCCTTTTTAGGAATCCAACTAAAGCATCAAGATTTTGGGAAATACCTTTCTGTTCAGCCTAATTCAAATGAAAAGAATTGGACAGGTTTTCCTCCACGTTCTTCGGTAGGTCTAGAGTTATTGCATGAAGTGCCAGTAAAATAGATTATTTTTGTGGAAATATTGAAAATGACTTGATGATTGTTAAACGTAATCATCAAGTCATTTTTACAAATAGTTATTCAAATGGAGTTTTTCACGATTATTAATATTGGCGGAACAATTGCTTTTGCCATTTCTGGTACTTTAGCAGGCATACGTAAACAATTAGATATTTTTGGTTTATTGGTTATCGCTTTTGTTACATCCATTGGCGGAGGAACTATTCGTGATATTTTAATTGGTCATTTGCCTGTAAGATGGCTTTTAGATTCTTCCGTGATTTTATTAATAACCTGTACTTTTATCCTGACAATCCTCTTAAAAAATCATATCGACAAACTAGATAAAACACTCACTTTTTTGATTCGCTTGGTTTGGGTTTCTTTACGCTAAGAGGTATTCAAGAAGGATTAGCCATCAATTTAGACATTTCGGCTTGTGTTATTTTAGGAACAATCACCGCTTGTTTTGGAGGACTAATTCGTGATATTTTGTTAAACGAAATTCCGTATCTTCTTAGGAAAGAAGTTATTTATGCAACACCCTGTATTATAGGTGGCTTGTGTTATTTCTTAATGAAGCAACTTGCTTTGCCAAATGAGTTGGTAGATTTATTAACCATTCTTATCATCTTCGGAATCCGCCTGTTAGCTGTAAAAATGAATTTAACATTGCCTAAGGTTAGTTAAAGAGACTTCTGTTTGTGATTGGATTTATACAGGTTAATTAGCTTTTCGTGATTTTATTTCAGTTTCTATTTGCTTTAGGACGATAATACTTGGTAAAAGGGTGAGAGCACTACCACCGGCAACAGCAAGTAATGCATAATTTTTACTTTTTGTAGCAAGATAAATAAGGGTAATTAAAGCGATTGCCATTACAATGCCGAGTCCTATAACAGCACCTTTTGCCTTTTTTTGTTTTGCCTGTAGTTCTTCTAATGTTAATTCTGCGAGGTTTTTATTCTCTTTCATGTGATTCTTTTGGTGTATTGGTTTGTTGAAATTTTATTTGAGTATAAATTTTACGCTTACTGTTGCGCTTATTTTAATCTTTTCAAATTCTATTTTTGGAGCTTCATATTTTGCTTTGTCAACTGTATTATATCCACGAATTTGGACACCTGCAACTCGTCCTTGAAGTAGATTATCAAAATTTGTTTCATTGTCTGTGATATGAATTGCGTTTCCAATGGTTTGTCCAATAGGTTTTGTCAGTAGAATGGCTTTTTTTTGTGCGTTCTCAATTGCTCTGGTTCGGCAAATATTTTTCAAATTTTCAATATCAGAATGGTCAACTTTTTGAATGGAAGTATTTGATATGCCTAAGTCTTCAAGTTGTATAAATACTTTACTTGCAGTTTCGGCATTGGTAACTTTTAAAATATACTCTTTGGTCTTTAGGATGTCTTTTTGCTTTAAGAAATAAGACTTGTAATTACTCACCATATCGCTACTGGTCAGGTCTATTTCAGTATTAATCCCCATTGCTTTAAATGCTGTAATCATCTTCATTTCTTGTTCTTCAACAGAAACTTTATCTCTACTGTCTTTTTCTGTAATGATGATTTTAAGATAGATAAGATTAGGCGTTACTAAGGTGTCTTGGTAACCACTAACTTCAATATAAGGCTGGTCGATAAAGTTTTTTGTCTGCCCATATCCAAAAGTAAATATTGTGATGCATAAACAAAAGGTCAAAAGTATTTTATTCATTTTAGTGAGTTTTGTATTTAGAGGGTGAAGTTTAAGTGATGGGGAAACTCTTTTTCAAATAAAGGATAAGGAACACCTTCCAAGTTAATTTCAAATTCATCACTATCCATACCACTTATTTGATTTCCTAATGCTTTAATTTCTATTCCATTTTGATTTCTAACGACCAAATTTTCTATGGTTCGAGTTGATATTAATTTTTCATCTGGATAGTCAGCTACTAATTCAACGTTGTTGATTAAACAATAATTTCTAAAGAAGTCATATCCCGAAATAATATTGATAAAGTATATCTTTCCAAAAACAACTCCCATTGATGCGTCTGCATTTTCAAGCTCTGTTGTCCCTATTTTTTTGTTTTCAAGTAGTATGTCATAAAATTTCTTTGTCAACATTCCTGTATTTTCTTTTATAAATCTTTAATCAAACAAACTATACGTTCAACTTCGGTAAACCCCATCTTCTTATGAAAATCTATGCTTTCAGTATTCGCAATCTCTGAATCAGAGGCAAGTTGTTTATACCCTTTTTGCTTAGCCCAACCCTCAGCAACATTCATTAATTTTTTCGCAACACCTTGTTTTTGATAAGTTGGCTTTACATAAATCCCCTCTACATAAGCAACTGGCAAATCTACTGCTCCTTCTACATAGTCATTTCGAGTGCTTACATGTATAAATGCAATATAATTTTCTTGTTCCTTGTATAGATAACAAATTTCATTTTCTGAGCCTATGATATTTTTGTAATTGTCAAATTCTTCCTCAAATTCACAATCTTCCCAAAGTGCTAAAACAAGTTCTATTAGTTGTTTGAGGTTGTTTATTGAAAGCTGTTCTATTTGCATTTTTAAGTCATTATTAAGCTCATAACCATCTTCCATGGGGTAAGTTGAAGGTTGTCTTAGTGTTATATGTGCTGTACTACTTTTTGTAAGTTCAGATTTTTACCTAAAGTAATGATTTATTCTTAATACCTAATAACAAGCTTATTTTAAATTTAATTAGTTAACAGATTTACCTTTTCAAGCTTAAAACCAAACTCACTAAGTTTTAATAGTTATTTTTGATGGATGAAATAAAGTCGATTTAATTCTTTTACATAGCTTTGAATTATTTACTAGCAACAGACTTTCCATTAAAACATACCTTATGAAAATAACGGCCGAACACAATGAGCGAATGGCAAAATTGACTTTTGCATCAGTATATCCACATTATGTTGCAAAAGTTGAGAGTAAAGGCAGGACAAAAGCGGAATTACACCAAGTAATAACGTGGTTAACTGGCTTTGATGATGAGAAAATACAACAACTAATTGATGAGAAAGTGACTTTTGAAACTTTTTTTCAGAGAGCTACCCTAAATCCGAATGCTTCACTCATAACTGGAGTAATTTGTGGCTATCGGATAGAAGAAATAGAAAATACTTTAACTAAAGAAGTGAGATATTTAGACAAACTAGTAGACGAGTTGGCGAAAGGCAAAAAGATGGAGAAAATTTTGCGTGGTGCCAACATATAAATAAGTAATGAATATAATTAAAATGATGGTTTTTAGTAAATAGTTGATAATTAGAAGTTTATAGTTCTAATTATCAACTATTTACTAATTACTACTTAACTCGTGATTCACAATTTCAAACTTTATGATGTCTGTTCAATGTTATTGTGGTTCAAACCTAGCGTTTAGTGAATGTTGTGAACCAATTATTTTAGGAAAAAAAGAAGCACCTACGGCGGAGGCATTGATGCGTTCAAGGTATTCTGCTTATGCCTCAGTTGCGCCTGATTATTTATTAGCCAGTACACATTCTACCGAACGTACTAAGTTTACCAAGCAAGATTTGGTGGCATGGGCAAGCGAAAATCAATGGCAAAAATTAACAATACTTCATACTAAAAACGGGCAAGTAAATGATATAAATGGGGAAGTGACTTTTAAAGCCTATTTCAAAAACGCTGATGGACAAACGTCAATTCATCATGAGCATTCAACTTTTGTGAAAGAAAATGGTAAATGGGTTTATGTAAAAGGAATTATCAATCCTAAAAATATTACCTCAGAAGTTCTAATTAACAGAAATGACCCTTGTATTTGTGGAAGTGGAAAGAAATATAAAAAATGTTGTGGCGTTTAAGTAGCAGTAAGCTTTGAACTGTGAGCTTTTTATGGTTAAATTTTATACATAACAGATTACAAATAACCGATAACCGCTTGCAAAGTCCTAAATTGCAGACAAATTAACAATTAAGAAAATGAATATAGGAGATAGAGTAAGACTATTACGTGGAAAAGAAGAAGGAATCGTTACCAAGATATTGTCGAATAATATTATTGAAATAGAAATTGAAGATGGTTTTACGATACCCGTAAAGCGTTCGGATGCCGTAATTATAGATGAATTAGAACAAAAAACATTTAAGCCTGTAGCCCCTTCTCGTTCTTTTGAACCACAGGCTAGTATCGAGCGTCGCCAACCAACAACGCCTGAGATTTTGGCAAATAAAGGTGTTTACATGGCCTTTGTGCCTGTGAATGACCGTGAACTTTCGCAACACCTTATCAACAATACTGATTGGGAATTGCCATTTATGCTTTCGGTTGGTTCAGACCCACACCATAAAGGTTTGGCATCTGGAACGTTGAAACCAAAATCATCTATCAAAGTTCAAAATGTTTTGGTGAAAGATTTTGAAGAATGGGGAACTTTTGTTTTCCAAGCTTTTTTCTATCGTTTGGCATTTATGAAATTGCCAGAACCATTGATAAGACGACTAAAATTCAGGGTAAATACTTTTTTCAAAAGCAAGCAAAAAGCACCAATTTTAAATCAGGATGCACATTTGTTTCAGTTGGATGCTGAGGATTCTGTGAATCCTGTTCCTACAAAAATCAACACAGAAAAATTGATTGAACAAATGTTTGAAAAGCAAGCACCAGAACCTGTGGTAGTTTTGCCTTCCAAACCAGCTCTTGAAGTTGATTTACATATCGAAAAGTTATCTGCTGATGCTTGGGCGATGTCAAACCGAGAAATGCTGGCATTGCAATTAGCAACTTTCGACAAACAGTTTGAAGCGGCCATTGCCAATGGAATGGATGAAATTACGTTTATTCATGGTGTTGGCAATGGCGTATTAAGAGATGCCATTCATAAAAAACTTTCGGGCCATAAAAATGTAAAATACTTTGAAGATGCTCAGAAAGAGAAATTCGGTTACGGGGCGACTAATGTGAAGATTAAATAGCTGTGGGCTTTCAGCTATGACTATCAGCTTTGAGTGGGAGGTAAGTCGAAATTCTTACAACATCCCTAGCGAGGTACTTAAGTCCCTCGCTAGGGATAAAGATTGAGGGAATTATATTCTTAGTGTTTAACCTAATTATTTTTTAATAAAAAACCGCTTATAAAAGTCATCATTTAAACAATTGTTTTAACCAAAAATGAAAAAAATACTTATTGCCTTAATAGCTGCAAGCTTATTTCAAGGCTGTTCAAGTTCAAAGAATACTAATACTACTGCTAATCCAGAAGCTCCAAAAGAATCGTACATGTATAATGGAAAACAAGTAGAGAAAAGTCTTTCCACGATTGGCATTCCTTTTGAAATTACCATGGGGGATGTTGAAAGACAAATAAATGCTAATATCAAAGACTTGATTTATGAAGATGCTAGCATGGAGGACAACAATTTTGATAACTTCATGTGTAAAGTTAACAAAAGAGACAACATTACCGTAACGACCAAAGACGAAGCCTTTTTGTTTAGTGTTCCTCTGAAAGTTTGGGTAAAAGCTGGTTATAAAGTAATGGGTATTTCGATTCCTCCACAGGAATTATCCTTTGATTTTAACCTGAAATTTGGCACGAAGTTTTCAATTGCTCCCAACTGGACGGCCTCTGTACAGAGTTTCCCATTGGGTTATGAATGGATTAAAAAACCCACTTTACGTTTAGGGGGCTACGAAATCCCTGTGACATCGCTAGTAGAAAGAGCGTTGAATTCACAACAAGCTACTTTGTTGAAATCGGTTGATGATGCTGTAAAGAAAAATGTGGATATTAAAAAATATATCGTTCAGGCTTGGAATACAGCTATGCAACCATATTTGCTTTCTGAAAAATATCGTACATGGTTAAAAGTAACGCCGATAGCGTTACAGATGAGTCCGCTTACGACAGTTAATAACAAGGTAAAAGCGATGATTGGTATTCAGGCTTATACAGAAACTATTACAGGGGCAAAACCAAGTTTTCAACCTGTCAATACTGTACCTGACTTGAAACTGGTTAATGATATTGCTGATAATTTTAAAGTAGGTATCATTGCTGAAATACCATTGAGCGAAGCCGCTAAATTGACAGCTGATACTTTGATTGGGCAAAATTTTTCATTTAAAGACGGAAAGTATAATGTAGGGGTAACTGAAGTTGATATTTATGGTGACCAAGAAAAAATGGTGATCAAAGCGGGCTTAAAAGGGAGTATCAATGGTAACATTTATTACAAAGGTGTGCCAGCGTATAATCCAGCTACCAAGTCTGTTTATTTAGAAAACTTTGATTACGACTTAAAAACCAAAAATTTGTTGATTAGTACTGCAAACTGGTTTTTTCAAGGGAAGTTTGCTAAAAACATGAAAGATGCTTTAACTTTTAAAATTGGTGGGCAAATTGATGAAATGAAAAAGCAAATGCAAGCTAACTTAACCAATAATAAAGTCGCAAAAGGAGTTACTTTGAATGGAAGCATTAGCGAACTAACGCCTGATAAAGTATATCTAACGCCTAATTCAATTATCGCTGTAATAAACGCCAGTGGAAAGTTAGATATAAAAGTAGATGGTTTGTAAAAACTAACAGCTAACTTTGTAGCAGAAAGCATTCGTCTTATCGCCTTTGTGAAAGCAGGGGAGGAAAGTCTGGACAACGCAGAGCATCATGCTTCCTAACGGGAAGGTACGTTTTTGGAGACGAAACCGTAACAGCAAGTGCCACAGAAAATAACCGCCCGCAAGGGTAAGGGTGAAAAGGTAGCGTAAGAGACTACCGCTCGGTTGGTGACAAACGAGGCATCGGTAAACCTCATGAGTTGAAAGACCAAATAGGCTGGCAAGCGGCGTTGGTAACAACAAAGTAAAGGACGGCTCGTTCGTGTCAGTGGGTAGGTTGATAGAGGTAGTAGGCGACTACTATTCGAGATAAATGATAAGACTTTTGGATATTTCTGCAAAGAAAAATTCAATCGACAGAATCCGGCTTATAGAATGTTTTTTAAAAAAAATCCCTATCGTGTTTTAAACACTGTGGGGATTTTTTTTTGACTTTAGGACTTGATGACTTTAGGATTTTAAGACTTGATGACTTGATGACTTTAAGACTGGAGGACTTTAAGAGTTGATGACTTTAGGTATGATGCGATTTAAAATCCTTTAGTCCTTTAGTCCTCAAGTCTTACAATCCTCCTAAACTACCGTATAATAAAAATAAAATTATTTTTTGAAACAATATTGAGAAAATATGTAAGTTTAATCATCGTTTTAAAATTAACATATATTCATGCGTTTTACCCTACATCTTACTCCCCAAACGAAGTATCCCAAGTTGATGTGGAATTATCACTATGCTTTAGCATCGTGGCTTTATGGTGTTATTGCCAAGGCCGATGCCGAGTATGCAACTTTTCTGCATCAAGAAGGTTATGTAGCTCCTAACGGAAAATGTTTTAAGCATTTTACTTTCTCCGACTTTCGCTTCAAAATGGGAAAGATGTTACCTAATGGTTTTGAAATTGCTTCACCCCAAGTACAATGGATGGTGTCGTTCTTAATAGACAAAACAGCAGAACATTTTATTATAGGACTTTTCCAAAACCAAGAAATTCATCTTTTTAACCGAGAATTTGACACAACGTTTATGGTAGAACGTGTAGATACCTTCCCTGAACCAACAATTAACAGTACCACCCAACTTTGGGCATCGTCTGCAATGGTAGTTGCCGATAAAGTAAATGGTAAAGACCAATACTTAGAACCAACAGATGAGCTATTTGGAAAATATTTGATTGATGGATTAATTGATAAATACATCAGTATGAAGCTAGAAAGAGGAGAAGCAATAGACCCAACCTTGAATAATCATGACATTATATTCAGATTGTTGGATACATCAAAAATGAAATCCAGAAAAGTAACCATCAAAGAAGGAGGAGGAGCCGCTACAGAAATAAAGGGTTATCGTAATTTTTCTTTTGAACTAACCGCTCCGCCAGAGATTATAAAAGTAGGTCTTTATGGCGGGCTGGGGAAGTATGGAGCTACTGGGTTTGGGTTTTGTGAGTAATTTGTTAAACTTTAAATGTTCTTTGATTTCTTGATACAACCAACGATTCCCAAAAATTGGGAATACAATATAATTAAGTTTATAAAAGGAACTGCTATCGCTTTTATCTCATGACGCATAACTTTTTGCGTGCTACCAGTATTGGCAGGTGGATAAATGGAATTATCAGTTTTGAGATAAATAAAGACTATTGTTAAATGCATTAAGCATTTTTCTTTTTATTTACTTTTTTTAAAAAGATATCTTTCGTTAATGGTTTGGCATTTTTCAAAAGCTCTTCCCATACCTTTTTTTCATCTTTCCCTTCAGTGAAAGGATTATGCTTTACTTTGTTATGAATGTTTGTTTGCATAGTTGTTTCAATTCCACTTGAATGCATTAAATTATATAAACAAACAAATATACAAAACACATACCTATTTTAGGTTTTTGTAACCACAATAAAATGTGTCTATTTCATTCTCATCGGCAATTTTTGCTCCGATAAAATCAATAGTTTCATTTTCAAATGTATAAGCAATAAGAATAATTCTTTGTTTGGGAGTATAACCAATCTGAATAAAAACAGTCTTTGATAGTTCTGGCCCACCTTCTTCATAGAGCCTAAATGATTTATCGAAAACATGTACGATTTCATCTGAGGTTATCTTGTCCTCATGAAAGAGTTTTACTAAATCAAGATAGCTAAAGTTGAAATTAAAATTTAGGTTTTCCATTAAGTTAATATTTTAAAATTTCAGAAGTAAACTTTCAGAGTTCGATTAAGGGAGTTATTCAAC
>NZ_JBWKYN010000026.1:0-42077 GCF_059423785.1 Arcicella sp. GW458-12-2-14-TSB2
TTTGTCGTAATTCACAAAATAAACAAGGAGGTTTTTATTTGGCAAGCCATCCACAAAATTCGGGATGACTCATGTTTAAATCTTAAACTGCAAAGTAGCCACAATACTTCTTCCATCTGAGCTCCAAACACCAACACCAGGGTATCCCGTGGGGCGTTTTGTAAAATATTGTTCGTTAGTAATATTATTGATACCTAGTTTTAAAGTATAGCTTGGTGCTATTTTTAAAGAAGTATTAAGGTCTAAAATACCATAAGATGGCACTAACCCTTTTGAACCGTCAGCACTAGGTTTTTCAGTATTAAGGGCATCTGAATAACTATCTGCTACATAACTATACTGTAATGTAGCACTTACAATTTTATGTGAAACCGTTACACCATTTCTACTAATCCATCTTGGTACAGTCTCTAAACGATTGCCTACGATGCTTTTGTTTTCACCACTCAATGTAACAGACCCTTTTACATAACTTGCATCAAAGTATGAAGTAGCCGTGAAAATAGATACTTCAGTAGCTTTTGTTCTAATTGGTTTTGCTTCAACAAATACTTCTAAACCTTTGGTCAAACTACTTCCTACATTCGTTTTATAAACGAAATTGTTTCCTGACGCATCTGGTAAAATCAAACTTCCAATTCTATTATCATACTGAATCTGGAAATAAGTAATATCAAAATGCAAAATTTGTTTGTGATTTCCTCTGATACCTATCTCAGCATTATAGCCCGAAGCATCTTTAAGATTTTGGTCAGTAACGTCCAATGCGGTTGGTGGTATAATATCCGAGAAAATAACTGGTCTATACGCCTGAGACCAACCTCCATAAATTTTAAGATGATTGTTAATTTTGTATTGCGAATTAACGCCAAAAAGAGGGAAAGAATGTTTAATCTCGTTAGGTACTTTATCGGGAGCTAAGTATTTAATATATCCAGACATTTTAGTTGTACCACTTTCTAAACGAAACGCAGGCGAAATATTAAACTTTGGTGTTACATAAAATATATTCTCTACAAATACCGCTACATTTTGTGTTTTATAATGCAAATCTCTTCCCCAAGCTGGGTCAACCAATGTTAAATCATAATCTGAACCCGTAGTTCCTTTTCCTAATTGCTGACGATTCAAATCATTATTGATATAACGAAGCCCACCTACTAAAGTGTTCTTAAAGTTACCAATGTTATAATACTTCGTTAAACGCAATTCAGATGAATAACTATTGAAATGGTCAATATCAACCTGACGGTTTTTATATTGGTTTGTCGCTGGGTCAATGGCATCTGGAACGTTTGCTAAGGCTACTATTTGTACACTATTTCTAGTTCCTAATACGGCTGAGTTTATCCAGTTTAGTTGTGTACTCTCATTAATTCTCCAATCAAATGATAATGAAGGGACAACGATGTCTGGGCTAAAGTAATTTCTGCTACGGGTTGACTGACGTGGGTCTTGATAAAACATATCGTCTGTCAATGGGCCGGGTATATGAAAAACATATTGGCTTCTTCCGATTTCAGCTTTTGCTTTTAATTTAGATGAAAACTCATATTCCAAGGCTAGAAACTGCGATTGGGCATCAGATTGTGCATTTTTACGATAGCCATCTGAAACTCTTTTCTGAAAATATCCATAATATTTCAATTTCCCGACTTTACCACCAATCGCATTATAAGAACTAAATAACCCATACGAACCTACTGAGTTGATACTTTCAAAAGATATTTTTTTAGTCGTATCAGCCTGTTTGGTTACATAATTTATCATTCCACCAAACTGTGCTCCATATTGTAAAGAAGCAGTACCACGTATAATTTCTATCTTTTGAATAGATTCCATTGGCGCACTATAATGACTTGCGGGGTAGCCATAAATATCACTATTCGTCATTATACCATTTTGACGAACGTTATATTCCCAACTACGGTGTGGGTCTAGTCCACGTGTTGATATATTCATCTGGTTTCCTGAACCATCCATATCATATACAAAGGCACCTGCTACTTTCGCAAAAATTTGTCTTCCAGTTTTTTCGGATATATTTGCATTCAAACTTTGAACCGAAATTACTTCATGCTTTTTACCCGAGAAAATATAGGAATTATGTACGTCGTTTAAAGGCAATAAGCTATTTTCATCACGTTTAAAGGCTTTTACTTCTACTTCATCGAGATGCTTAACCTTACTTGAATCAATAGTGGTCTTTTGGTTAAATGCCAACGAAGGAAGTAATAAGAATGGTAATAAAATATGTTTCATATTGATGGCTAAAATTAATCTACTTATAATTTTTCCAAAATTATGGAAATTTACAATTTTATCCAACAATACGGAACGCAATTTTTAATTAGTCTAGTTTAATCTTTCAGGAGCCATTTCAAAACTGTTTTTTCTATTGTTGCTTTTAATACAGGTTTTGTGATATAATCGTCCATTCCTGCTTCCATGCATCTTTCTTTCTCACCCACAATCGTTTCCGCAGTTAAAGCAATAATCGGTACTCTTCTTTCTTGTTTTTCCAATGCCCTTATAATTTTTGTAGCTTCATAGCCACCTATCTCTGGCATCTGAACGTCCATAAATATAATATCTGGATTACTCTCCTTGTACTTTTCTATCGCAATTTTTCCATTAACTGCTTCCACTACTTTAGCCTCAGGGAACAATCTACTAAAAATTGTTCTAGCCAATAACATATTTATTGGATTATCTTCTGCGATAAGGATGGTTATATTATTTAGCCTATTTCCTATTTTAACAGGGGGTTGCTCTTCTATTTGAATCGCTTCTACGGGTTCTGCTCTATTAATTAATTCATGCAATGCATTGTATAATTGTTGTATTTTAATAGGCTTTACTAATTGCTGTTTTATTCCTAACTCTTCGCATGCCTTCGTAATTTCATAATCATCTGATGAGCTATACAATAGCATGATTGGCTGAGTCTCTGGAGATAATCTTAGTTGTTCTCTAATTTTTCTTGCAGCTTGAATACCATTCATTTCAGGCATTTTGTAATCCATCAAAATAGCATCATAACGATTTCCAGCACTCAATAAGTCAATACATTCTTGGCCACTTACTACCTGTTCTGAAGGAATAGATTTCAATGCCAACATTTCTTTCAGAATGATACGGTTATTAGCATTATCATCTACTATCAACACATTTTTAATACTCTCCAAAGATGCATCCCACTCTACAGCATCGCCTTCTACTGCTTTCAGTGAAATATCGAAGAAAAAAGTACTACCTACGTCCATTTGGCTTTCTACTTGCAGTTTACTTCCCATCAAACCCAACAATTTATTTGAAATCGTCAAGCCTAAGCCTGTTCCGCCAAATTTTCGGGTTGTCGAAGCGTCTTCTTGAGAGAAAGCTGTAAATATCTTTTTTTGATTTTTAGGATCAATCCCAACGCCTGTATCTCTTACTGAAAATCTAAATTTAGCATGACCACTCAAGTCACTTTTCAGTAGCATAATTTTCAATTCTATCTCTCCCACCTTTGTGAATTTCACAGCATTTCCTAAAAGATTTACCAATACTTGGCGTAAGCGAATAGAATCTACCCAAATAAAACGAGGAATATCTGACTGAATATTAAGCAACACTTCAAGTTTTTTATCATTCGCCTGATAGCTTATAATATCCACTACTTGTTCGCCCAGTTTGTATAAATCATATTGTTCAATCGACAGCTCTAGTTTTCCCGCTTCAATTTTCGAGAAATCAAGAATATCATTGATAATATCTAATAGAGAGTTGGCAGATTGGAAAACCGTAGACATATACTGTTTCTGTGTATTGTCTAGTTTGGTCTTCATCAATAAATCCACAAAACCAATTACGCCATTCAAAGGCGTTCTGATTTCATGGCTCATATTAGCCAAGAATTCAGATTTTGCTCGTCCTCCTTGTTCTGCTTGTTCTTTAGCTTTTCGCAAAGAAAAGGCAAATCGGTAAGATAGAATCAGGTTTTGAAAAAATATAAAGCCTAAAAAACCAAAAATGAAGTAAAATGGTGACGCATCTAATACTTTTAGGTAACTAAGAATAGTGAGTCCAATAGCAATTCCTAACGATAAAAAACTTAAAAAAGCATATTTCGAGCCTACCCGTTTATTAATTACTGCCCTAATCGCTACATAAAAACTATATACGATAAAGAATAATACAATAAAAAGGAATAACTGAGAGGCCAACGTAAAAAAAGAAATTGGCGTCAGCATTAATATAAGGATATAAAATATGCTTGAAAAGCTTACAAATTTGATAAAATAATTATAATCTGCAAATTCAAATGTACAAAAACCCAAATTCATTTGTACAAAAAAACACCACTTTACTTTGCGAAGTGGTGTTTTTTTTGTATCTTTATATACCAAACTATACCCTTGAAACACAAATATAATCAAAATAAAATGGTGTTTCTGACTTCGAGAAACTTTCTCTAATATTGAGCAGGAAATTAAATGTTCTATGCGTAAACGTCGAATATGTGAGGTTATTAGCATTATTATTAAGCGTTCCCGCACTCCTAAACGTACCAAAAACATTATAATTATCTGTAGGTAATGTTTTGCCAAAATCAACAACATACCCCGAAATCCCATCGGATGGCACATCCGTAAACTGTACAGACCCAGAATGCAAAATACTAAATGGCTTCGTCTCTAACGCTTCTATGCGTGGTTTTAGCTCTGCAAATGGTACTAACCTCTTAAAATCCGTCACAAAATTAGGAGCAGTATTATCTGTAGTAAACGACAAAAACCATTTTCTTAAAACAGGGTGTACATTACCATCCTGATACGTAACACTTTCTGCATCCGCTACAGTTGTGTAACCTATCGTCGTAGGAACGGTAAACGTACCACCCACAAATGGCATCACTTCGCCATTGTAAAGCACGACTCCATTGGTTATAATAGAACCAACTATCTCGCACCCTGACAACACCACATTACCCCCTAAAAAACTGCCTAACCCCGCAATTGCTTCGGAGTAACCAGTCTGCATAAATTCGAGTATTTCTTGGTCAAAGGGAAATCCATCCCCGTACGCAAAATTAATCTTTTTCATATCGCTACTATTCTATATTTCTTTGAAACTAATTTGTAATAATTAAGGACTCTTTGAAAGCTTTCTAGCTGACTTCTATTGCTAAATATTTCGTTACTGGCAGGCACATTTACAATAAAGTCATAACCGTAAATACTGCGTTTCCTAGATGGCAAATAAACAGTTCCTAGATACTTTGGTTTGTTGCTACTTCGCTTATTTATATAAACTTTTGCAATTCGCTCCCCATCTTCGATAGTTATCAATCTGTCTAACGGGTCAAATCGGTCATTTAAGACCTTTTCGATACTCCATACCTGCGATGTATAGGCAAGACGATAATTGAACGAATTACGCTTAGAAACAAAGCGGACATAAAGCGTATGCAATGAATACATATAAACCTCTAACCAAACCACAAGCGAAGTTTTACGCAAGAACACAGGCAACAACGTTCTTGAAAGCTTCTTTAAATTGAGATTAAACATAGCTTAAATAGTTAATTTTCAAATCAGATGGCTCAAACTTCATATATCCCGCAAAAGAGGTGTATCTTATCGGAATAACCTCAAACACAATATCGCTAGGTTGTTTTGCTGAAATACTCAAAATCTCAACAACCTTTACGCCTTCTACTAATTGAATAGCATCAGTTAAACTCATCCTTGTCAATTCGCTATTAAACGGCAATGAAAGCAAATAATCAATAATAGCCTGCTCAATGGGTTTAACGACTGAACCTATTTTATACCCATTGAGGTCGATTTGCAACGGGTCAACATAAACAGTTATTTCAGCTTTTAGGTTATCCGCATCTAAACTAGATGTGGCAACCGCTACGCCTGCGTCTTTCATCTTCAAAATATAAGCATTTAGTGCAGTCAATTCTCCTACACTCAATTTGGTAAGCGTAGCACCCGAATCTTTGGCGACCTTTATCGTTATATCGCCCGAATTATTGTCGATAACAACGCACTGGCTTACAATCTTAGACGCTGTTATTTGCTCATCCGTATAACCATCATCGCTATATTGACCATCTACAAGAGCATGACCATACCTAAAATTTAAAACAACATTCTTATACCACTCTGCTGAGTGCGGTTTTAATAATGTGAGCTTTTGCTCTACTTCTGAAAGATGCAAATCAAAGAGACTTTCTAATGTCCAGATAGCCACAGCGACAACATAAAACATTAATCGCCAAATTGCCGTTTTTGATGTGCTGTTAAAGGCGTTAAGCTCTGCTCTGCTTGCTTTCGTTGCTTCTAACTCTAATACGATTTCTTCTATTTTCCTAGCCATTTTTCGTTTATATTAAACTCTTAATTTTCCTACTAAAATTTTATTTTCCCCCGCTGTGAAAGTTACTTTATACTGAAATACATCGTTATAATAGACGTTGGCTTGAGGCGGTAACTCAACATCGTAAGGACGATAAAATAAGATAGCGATAAGCCCTTTTGTTTCGTTTACAATACAACGAACGACAGGCAAACGATGCTTCTTAATATCCGTACCTTTTACGGCTCTTATGCCTTCAAACCCGTATGCGTTGATATAATCAACTTGAGTGTCTTTACCTGTATAAACCTCCGAGCCGTCAATTAAATCAGCTACCGAGTACTCAATACCGTCTATCGTTCCTTTGTAGGTCGACAACCTTTTCATTCCTGCTGATAATGCAGTCATTCCAATAAAATCACGACGACTTACTGTAGCATTATGAATTTTTCCTAAACTTCTATCGACTGGATAAATCGGGGCTGTGTCCATCCATGGATAGAACCAACACCCCAAAAAGAGTGTATTCAGCTCCATGTATTCGACAATTCTAGTAGGAATATCATATACATACTCATCATGACACTGTTTTAATTTTGTATTATTTGGTTGACTACCCCCAAAATCGCCAAAATAAAAACCGCCACCACCTTGGTTAAACACAGAGGATTGAAGTAGTATCTTATGGTTTCCAACTGCCTGCAAATTAATTTCTAATATTGCGTTAAGGTGTGACGCAATGTGAAAGTATGAAGGCAATAACATATCAAAATGAGATAAGAATGAAATATCATTTCCTCCCCAATCCCGCAACGGCTCATTTAGCACATTGAGCATTGTATATTCTTCAACTTGAAAAGCTTCAAAAAACGGATAAAACTCTACAACAGTTAGTAGGTAATCTAAATCCTGTAATCTCAATCCTACTAGTTCACTTGGAAACCCTTTTTCTATCGCATTTGGTGTCATTGATGCGGGTGTCGTCCAAAGAGCATTTGGAGCATCTGCATAATTCGCCTCAACAACCCCTAACCCGACATGCGGATAAGGAGCGGACTGATAATGCAAACAAACTAAAGTATCAGCTCCTACGCCTAGCTTCATTGCATGATACAAAGCAATGATTCTATTAACATAGTCGTTAATTGACATATCGTTAAATCCATGAACTTCTATATCAAGAAAAAGAATTGCAACATCTGTGTAATTCTTACTCCCATCAAAAAACTTACTAACATTACCAGTAAGGTCGCCAGTTGGGTCTGAGTATGCAGAATAAGGAACAGATAATATATCTTCCGCAGGGCTGAAATAACCATTTAGCTTTAAATTTGGATTCAAAGTATGGTTTTTGGTTCGTTGTCTAGGCAATAATGAAGATACAAAATCATGGTCGTAAACATGTGGATTATAAGTTGGGTCTTGTCTTTCCGTTCCTATTATCATTACCCCGTGGTCAATCATCGTAAAACCCCTCCTAAGTACATTGCTTGCAGTAGCTTGCGAACGAAAATTCGGGCCAACTAACAGGCTTTGAAACTTAGGCGTACCGTCGGTATGTAGTGGTATGTCAAACTCACCTACAGATGTATAATCAACTTGATTTAACATTGGAGGAGCAGAAATAGGAATAGAAGGAACAAAAAAGAAATCATTAGACTCAAACTCACTTGCTTGATTAACATTTCGTACAATGCTAATCCCATACGTCGAAATTGTAACCTTTCCAACACGAGCATGACCCGTATTATTTTGCAAAAATGTTACTTGAAAACTCCCATTTCCGTTTGTATTCGTTTTTACAATCTGAATCCATGAAACATTAGCAACAGCATTCCACGTACCATTGCAAGTCACACTATGAGTAAAACTTAGTTCTTCATAAGGCACATTTGCATCTAAATTCCAGCTCGTTTCTAAAACGTTCCCACTCGTGTTCTTCTGTTTCATGTTCAATACTGCCGTCGCACCTCCAACCGTAAAGCTTGCTGACAAGTCTCTGTCTGCTCCTGTATTCGGTGCAACCGTAACCGTCACTGTACTATTACCTATACCACTAGTAGGCGTAAGAGTAACGTTATCGCTGTGCGTGCTAGTCCAAGGTGCTTCACAGAATACCCGCATAAAGAAAGTTTCACCCGCATTACTGACGTAAAGAAATGTATCCGACAAATTAAGCACTGGTGGTGTAACATACTTTGCTTTTTGGGTTACTGCAATATTTCTAACAATAGAACTATCCGCATTTCTGACTACAATAGTCGTAGTCCTTTCCGCTCCGTCGTTTTCACCTACAGCAACAACAAAGCTCCCATCATATCCACCAGATGCACCCACTAGCATCACCCATGATACCGACTTTTCAGCAACCCAGTTTACATTTGATTGCACATAAATTCTAAATGTTGTCTCACGTCCATTGCCTTCTGTTAGTACATTTCGGTCAATGCTAAGATAAGGAGCATCAGGAATTACAATTACGATACCCTTATCGCCACCACCTACGCTAAAGTCAGGTAGGGCATTAACTGCCCATCCTGCTACATCTTCGTCCGTGGCGGGACTAATTCCTTCAATCAAGTATTCCTTAACAGCTTTAAGCTCTAAAATATCAGGCAAAACAAGCTTTTGTCCTGCTACCAAGCTATCAGTAAATGATATGTGATTAAGCAGTACAATCTGCGATACTGCGTAAACAGAACCGCAATGCTCTACAGCTACATCAAATATTGTCTGGCCATTTTTAACTGTTATAGTCTGCATTCACTGTTAGTTTATTGTCCTTAAATTCTAATTTAGTTACCGTTGCCCCGTCTTCTTTGAGTTGCTTTCTAATCTTCTGTTTAAATTCTGCAACCTCATCACCTAGTAACATGCCATCTATACCGACCCCAGCCGTCGGAAATTGCTTTAACTCCCCAATGTTGGTTTTTAGTAAAATAGCGATGTGCTGTTGATTTGAATTATCTATTACGAAATCGCCATTTTTAACTAGCAATTCATAATCATCATTAATGCGTATATCATCCATCTTTAAGAGTCTTTTAAAAGCGATTTAATTCGTGTTTCAATGTCAATTAAATCCGCAGGAATGGGAGTAATCAAATTAGTAGATGCTCCTGCTGGTGTAGCAACTTTCAAATTCTTAATCAAGCTTACAATATCTAATAAAAGCCCTCGCAAACTCTGCTCACCTTTCTTGAGCAAAAACCCGTCTGTATCTTGAGCAAAACTTGTAGTACCTGTTTGCATCAAAACAGTGTCAAACTCTTGAGCTTTCAACACGTATAAATTATCTAAATTCCCGTCCAAGCTCGCAAGCAAAACTTTTGACCCTATCTTAGGTTTGATAATCACGCCCGTTTCTAATTCCCCAACGATAGCCGTCAAACGCACATCAGTAAGCTCAAAACCATCATAACTAACCGTGCAAGTTTGCCCCTGAACACTCAATACATCAGCTACTAACAAAGCTCCGCCAACTACAGACTTTTGCCCCGCTGTTATCGACCGAAGCTCTTGAGCTATTTTTGCATATACATCCATAATCACTAATTCACAATTCACTAACTCACAACTAATTCAATCGCCTGCCTATCGTTACATTCCTTTCACCGCCCGCCTCTGAGATTTTACTCTCAACCGCTTCGACGTAATACGCACCCGCCCGTTCAGGATAATCTTCATCATAAATGTAAGCCGTGTAGCTTGGTTCGACATAAGGCACTAACCACGCTTTTATATTGCCTTCATATCCGTCAAACGAGTAATTCTTATATTCCTGCTCCGCAATCTTTTGTAAAGCCGTCTGCCCAAACTGAGAGCCTAAATTTCGTGTGATTCGCTCGCCACCAGTGACGCCCGCAGTCGCTTTTAATATCTTTCCGCCTGACGTCGTTGAGGTAATTTCTACCTCTACTTTTCTATCTTCTTCACTTTTCCACGTCAAATCACCGCTTTCAATATTTCTTTCAAAATCATACAGAACCTCACCCGCTTTTTGCAAATACACAGGCTCAACATGCAGTATGTTATTGCGGAAATAGATATTAGCTTTTGTTTCCTCTTGTATCTTTGCTAATACATCGTAACCTGTAGCGGAATGGATTGTAAACTTTTCGTAAGTCATATCAAATGTTACGTCCAGTTTGGTTTTTAAGCCTAATTGCTGTACAACATATTCAATAATTCCTTTCACCGAAACGGTTTTAAATTGCTTATTCGCTACAGGTTTACGGAAAAGAAAAATATCATCTTCACATTCGATATTAATTCCGTCGTTCTGAATCTGAATCGTTCTTAAATAGCCTTTAAACTCTAAGACTAAATTATTATCATATCCATATTCAATACTAACCGCATCACCTCTATTCAATAACGATTGTAATTGAATAGCTTTGTTCATAACAGCAGTAGGCAGTTTTATTTGTGCAGTATCAGCCAAAAGGCTAACAGAACGATACACCGTAATTTCTTCTATTACTTTCAATTCATATTGACCAATCCCTACACTCCAACTTATGTTTTTCATCGTCTTAAAACAAGTAATTCAATATCGTTATCGCTAACGGCTGAAATCTGAAAGTACTGTGTATCCTCTCCTTTAGTGAACGGAAACTCATAACTTTCAATCACAATGCTATCAATATCATACATCTGCAAACATTCGCTAAAAACACGAATAGGCAAGGGAGCTTCACAAAACATCTTTAATTGCTCAAGCGACTCAGCAGGAAATACATTTTCCTCATCGTTGATAAAAACACCCGAAATGGTAATTTTATAATCGTCCTGACTCCATCGCTCTTTAACAGTTCCTCTCTGCTTACCCTTCGCTACATTCCTTTTCGCTATGATATTTTCGCCCGAAATATCTATTTTCACTTCGATAGGAAAAACAAATTTTCCTAACTCATTTTTAAACGTCAAACTCCAAAACTGTCCCATAGAATTATAATAATCACTAACTCACAATTCACTCAATCACAACTAAAAAAAAATCACTAAATCACAACTCACTCAATCACAACTAAAATCACCCTGCATGCAAAGCCGACATCGCTAAAACCCTCTGCAAAGCCTCAGCCACCTGCCTTTCCATCTCACTAGCCGACTCCCTAAACTTCCCAGTACTTGAAGTAATCGTCAACTTTTCAACCATATTTTTAAATTCTATATTTACGATAGTTGACTTTGTTCCGCCCGTCGCTATCGCATCCGCCGTAGCCTTCCCAGTTCCGCCACCATTACCACCACCATTACCATCACCACCAGTTCCGCCACCATTACCACCGCCACCAAGTACAGGCAACACACTGCCAAACCCTGCATTAGGTTTTAGCAAATCAGTAGCACCAAGCCCGAAAGTATTTGCAAACCCTTTATTTTCGCCATTATTCCACGATAACGACCCGTACGCATTTGCAAAACTTTTACCTGTGTCTTTTGCTTGTTTCTCAAGCAATTTCGCATCTGCCATTATCGCTTTTCTTCGCTCAACCCCTGCCATCTTTATCGCTGATATTTCAGCCGATGCCGTTTTTGAACCGAAAAGTTCTTTTGTCTTATACCATGCCAATTTGATTTGGTCAAACGCCCAGAGCCAAGTTTCTACAAACATTTTTCCATACAACCTAACAGCAGTTACAATCATCTTTCCGCCATCCTTAAAACCTTCTACAACGTTATCCCACGCTTCACCCCAACCATCCACTTTGTAGATAACATAGCCAATCGCCCCAATTATCGCACCGATGGCGATAGGTATCGCAAGCATAGCAAAGTTTGCCGACCACCATGCCACAGAGAATAGATTTGTTGCGTAAGTGGCTAATGTCGTCCAAATTGACAACCCCCTTAAAGCTGTCATTTGCAAACCTATCCACTTTGTCGCATTAACGATTGAATCAGATTTCAACAATGTTTCAAAAGCATTGTAGTACAAAGCTGTTTCTCCAATCGCAGAACCCGCCTGAGTCGCATAATTTATAAATGGTAAAAATTCACTAGTAGCATTAAAAAGACTTATTTGAAAGTCTTTAATTTTTTGCTCTGACCTTGCTTGCTTTTCAGCGTAAGAACTCATCAATATTTCTGCCTGCGAAACAGCACTATTTGTTCCCTCAAAAGCTTTAGCCATTCTGTCCAATTCATCAGCTTGAAACGTTAATGTTTTACCCGCTACAATTCCCTCAGCACCGAACATCTGACTTAACAAAGCTTGGTCGTTCATAATTGGTTGCAACAACTTAAAACGTTGTCCAAGCGTCAAAGCATTATTCGATAATTGCTTAACATCTACACCCGCTTTTTGCAAAGCTTTTAGCGTCTCAGCAGGCATAAACCGTCCTTTCCCCAAAATGCTAAGTGCATTACTAATAGCCGTTCCCCCTTCTGCTCCTTTCTTTCCTGCCTTATCTAATAATTGAATCGCACTATTTACCTCCGAGAATTTCACTTTTGCAAGCACCGCCATTGCCCCCGCCTTCTCAAGAGCCGAGCCAATTTCAGGCAATTGAGCAGAACCATCTTGAGCCGCTTTTGACATAATATTCATCATATTAGTCATTTCCTGTGTTGCTCGCATAGGGTCGCTCAAATCTACTCCGTATTGATTCATCGCAGTTGTAAGCAAGCTTGCAGACGCTACAGAATCACCGCCCATTTGCTTAGATAAATAACTTACGTTTCTACCCATTTCTACCAAGGCAGGCACATTTTTAGCAATCTCTGGCGATAGCTTTGATAAGATGAGCGTATAAGCATCGACATTCTGATAAGCTTCTGTACCAAATTCTTTAGATGCTTTTCGAGCTGAATCCGCAATTGATTTCAGTGCCGTATCTGTCACACCCGTCATTGCCTTCAATTCCGTCAAAGCAGTATCTAGTTTAATACCAGATTCCGCCATTCCCTTTATTTTATCATCCGCCCGCTCCAAGCTTTCTACAATGGCATTATCTCTTAGTATTGCCATCGTCATTTGAAACGTTCTAGCGACACCCGACAACCTTGTAGCAAATCTTTCTGTTCCTACGCTCAAGTCGTTAAGAACAGTCTTCCCGTTTGTACTAAGTTTTAAAACATATTCAATTGAACTTGCCATTTTGTTTTTTGGATAACAAAAAAAGGAGAAATCAAGACACGCTCCCTTTCTCCTTTTCTCTAATATACTTTAAATCATTTATCAGTGAAGCCCATTCTAAATCACTTAGCTCGTCGGGATTCTGAACGTGCATGTAATACTTTAACTGAGCATTCATAATTCTGATATAATCAGCTTTTTCGTTTACTTCTGAATCCCTTAAAGCTTTTCGATTTCAGTCTCTTTGATGGCTGTCAACTCATCCAATCTTTTCGATAAAGCAAAGAACAAATCATCGTCTGTCAAAAAATCCTCATCACCACCCAACACACACGCATCAGCAATCAACTCTTTACCTTTTACGAAATCGCCCGCTTTGCTTGAGTAAGCAATATCTTTTCTGCTAGGCTTTTTAATGTAACATTTTTTACTATCTAGCGACACCAAATAAATATCACCATGTATTTTTTTCCAACTCTCAATATCTTCTTTGGTTGGCTCTGCAATTCTTTTATCTTTTGCCATTGTTGATTTAAGTTAAAATTTTGAATTGTTCTAGGGAGAACTAAACGTCCTCCCTGATATTTAATGCGATGAATGGCATAGTGATTTCCATTTTCTTATCACCTTGGTTCATGCCTTTTTCTGTTTCTACGAACTTGAAATTTTCAATGACATCGGTCGTCATTGGAATACCCTCACTAGGATTGCCATAACTCACTACAGCATTGAAATATTTTAAGAATATTCTTCGCCCGAAACGCCTTTTTAAATCTGCATGAACGGATTGCAAAACAACTATTTCGCCATCGTACTTTAAATTACCCGTCGCAATTTTAAGCGGGTTTCGTCCTTTTGCATATACTTCCTCCTGTTCTGCTCCAGACTTATACTTAATACCCGTAAAGCCAACATAAGACACACCTTCGATGCTCAAGCAAATCTCACCCCATTCGTAAATCTCATTATTGATTTCCATAAAACTTGTTTTTAAAAAAGCTTAATGCTTATAGCTTATAGCTCAAAGCTTATTGACTTATTGGCACAAAGCCCAAAGGCACATCAAAAAAACGAGCATACCCAAACGGTTTAACACGCAAATAATTCAATTTAATCTTACTATTAACTTGAGTATTATAAGCAGTATCAATCCCAACCATAACACCCGCATCAGAAGGGTCATTAAAATCGCTATTCAATTGACCTTTGTCAGTCATCTGCAATTTGATTTCCTTTCTAATTTCGTCCTCAATTGCTTTCGCTTCATGTGCCTGAATTGCACCCGTTGCCGTCACTGCTAACTGAGTCAATAACTTACCTGTTAACAGGTAAAAAGCAATTCTGTAAGCCTTATCAATTGTACGCTGAGCGGTCAAACTTCGATAATCAGACGTGTCTGGAGCAAACATAGGGTCATCAATAAAATAGAAGCCCGTACGATTATTATGAACTCTCAGGCTAATAAAACGAGCATCATTGATGTTAACAGCTTTATCCATCTGTTTCACCAAGATTTCATCATGATATTGTTCCCCGCCTTGCACCACTAGACCACCATCCGCCACCGCCCCAATATTTCTCTGAATGCTATTAGTAGCATATCTCCCCGCCAACACACCAATTGAACTTTTACCCGCTGAATCCTTACCAATAAAACCCGCCACACCTTTAGCAGTGATAATAGGCGTTAACGTCACAGTACTGTCATAGTCAATAAAATCAATGACGTGAATGACTGGCGTATTATCAGAAGCAAGTACCTCATTACGATAAGTTGAAGCAGAAACGGCAAACGTTGTAAAAGCAGTAACATCTGCAAACGTACCCACCGCACCCAGAACAAATAGTGCTGTTACTTGATTGTTGGTTGCTCTAATCAACTTAGTCGTAGTAGCCTTATTTGCACCATAAGCACTAACAACAGATGCCCAAATCATAAACCACATTGGCGTACCTTCCTGAGCATTATTATAGAAATCTTGCACAAAGCGAACTAGCAACGGATTAGTAGCAATTGTAACGCCTAACTCGTCTAAATCTTTCAAACGTGTTATTCTATACGCTGTAGAAACTGTAACAGTTCCTTGAGGTGTTCCCGTTACAATCAAGCCTACTAACCCGTCCGTATTTTCGGGTTGAAATCCTAGATTTCCATCCTCGAAACTTATCGATACGTTAGGTAATAACCCCATCTATCTATTGAAGGTTTTAACGTCCTTCACGTCTAAAAATCTTGCATGGTTTCTAGCATCCCCGATGCCTACAAATGCCTGTTCGTCATGCGTACCATACAAAACATCAACAGTAGGGTTGTGGTCAAAAAATGGTTGTACCCAGTCAGGATTCACATTCTCAATAAACATTCCTTCCTCACCCTCAACTACTTTTAAAACCTTTCCTTTGCTTTTTTTTGACTTTGTAACATCTTTTGTCACATTATCCAAATTGCCCGAATCCGTAGTACCTTCGCCACCTTGAGCATTTAAGTCTGTAGCACCTTCGCCACCTGCTTTATTTTCTTCAATTTCCATTTTACATTTATTTAATACCCATTATTGAAGTAAGGGGTAATACTATTCGATGAGGTTAATTACTTATTTTCGATACTGATAAGACAACCGATAGCCAACACTAAGCGATGTATCAGGCTCTTTGTAATGTCTAACGTATGCAGGCTGAAATATCGACGTAGGAACTTTCTTACTTTTAACTATGGCATCATCTAAGTCATGCTCAAGTTTCTCAAGTCTTCGTATTTTATTACTAATTCTATCATAAACAAGAGAAGCTTTATAAGTACCTTCATCTATTTGCTTAGCAAGCGACTGAGCAGACGCTAACGAACTCTGTACACTCGTATAAGACGTATCAGAAACAAAGTTCTGAGCCTGCAACGCTTGCAAGGTATCAGCTAAGTTCACCGCTACAACTACTTTTGTCTTTACAGTTGTATCAGCTTCTACGTTCGTAGGCTTTGGCGATTGCGTGCAACTAAACATTGCGAAAGTGAAAGCTAAAACGCTAAACACGATAAAAAGAAAGTTTTTCATAACACTGTTTGTTAAAGTTTTGAATTTGAATATTAACCCTGTTTGCCCATCCTCGCTTGCAAACTGCATACGTTTGCGGGCGGTACTGTTTCATTTTGACAAATAACCAATCACCCCGATTTTTAAGCACCAAGGCGGAATACTTACAATCACCAGTTTTTTTAATAGCCTCAATTGTCTTTATGCCTAGCTTACCATCCTTCGCTACACCCGCCCAACCCTGCATTTTAACGATACTCAAACCACCATTAACTAGATAATCGTAGAGGATTTCGGCGGTCATTTGTGGCAACATATCACCACCAACCGCATCCCAATAATGCTTTTTGTACAAATGCTTCACCTGACCCATCTTAATCAGTCTAAGGTCGTTTTTTGTTATCTTACCATCCCCGTCATTGTCATAATTTCTCCAACCCTCTGCCTTCGCAATCTGCACATAACGTTTGAGCGTAAACCCGTACTTTGTCCCGCCCCCGTCATTGTCGTAAGCAAATGACGTAAAAGCAACCCCCTCAAATCGAATCGTTTCAACAAAAGCCTTTTCAAAATCAGCAGACTTGACAGGTGTCAACAACAATAAAAAAGCAGTCAGCAATAAAAAAAATCGTTTCATAATTTGTTCAATAGAATGTGTGGGAGAAGCTCCCACACTTTTACCAATTACCTAACCATTCAACAAAAGCAAATCTATTTCAACAAAGCAGAGCAATACTTACCTCTGATTGGCAATGCTAAAGCTCTCATTTGAAAGCCCATCACATCCGCACGAGCCTCAGGGTCATTCAAACGTTCAAACATATCTACTGTGCCAATCGCAGTCATTACCTCAGAAGTACAGAAAGCAAAAGATGACATTATATCATTACCCGCATTAGCCGACCCAAAAGCCTTTTTAACCCCAAGGTTTGAGAATCTCGGTGTTTTCGAGTATTTAAAAACCTTGAATCCATAAAGTTCATTTTGCCCTTTTTGCCAAATTGCCTTGTATTGTGCCAAATCTGCTTTTTGCAATTGAGCTTGATGAGTTGGGTGTAACACTAAAGTACGTTCCCCCTCAGGTGCATCCACATTGTCGTATGTCAATGCCAAATCAATGATGTCATTAAATGTGATTCCTGCATTCCCACTTCTGTCAAGTACAGTATTATAAGTATCTGTAGTTGCAGGCGTCCAGTTCCAAGCAGCATGAGCCGCAATTTTTTGGCGTAAAGCCTCCTGATGACCTCTGATAACAGAATTACGCTTATCGTATGCTAACTCAATCAAATCAGCATGACGCAATCTTGTATTCTCTGTGTCATACATATTCAACTCTAATGCAAGAGGTGCATCCGTACGGTCTGTGATAGCTACAGGAAATGTAGTATTATTCACCAAAACGTTAGGCATCACACCCGCCTCAGCCAAATTGATTTTATCATTTTCAATCCACATACTCATATCTGTAGATTGAGACAAAAATGACGTTTCTGGCAAGAACTGCTCTTTCAAATCAGCAATCCAAATTTCTTTATTTAACCCAGCCATAAAGTTTTATATAATTTTGAGAGTAAATTTTTAACCAAGCCCGTGCCTACAGCAGGCACGGGCAACACACATTTAATTGGGGATATTCCCTCTGTCGTTTTTATTTTTTATATCGCTTACCTTTTGCGTATTCGCTCACAAGCTCTTTATACTTCTCAGGCTCATTCGCTTTAATTGAAGCAAGCTTTGCGGTATCATGTTTTTGTAAGTAATCAAAGCATTCATCTTCGTTAAGGTCAGTTTTTTCACCGCCACCACTACCCAAACCCTTTAAGCTATTTCTCGCCTGCATACCCGCCAAAACACCAGATGCCAAAGCAAAATTATCAATAGCCATTTTCTTAAAGTCTTCCTTATTTGAAGCGGTCAACTTACCCGCCACTACAGCATCGTTGACAAGCTTTTCCGCAAGTGCTTCTTTGTTTTTTTTAGCTTCATCCTCAAAAGCCTCAAGCTTTGTTTGCAATGCACTTGCTTTGTCCTTTTCCTCCTTCAACTCCTTTGCATGCTTATCCGTAAGCTTTTCAATTGCATCGTCCAAATCTTTCTGCTCCACCTCTTGCGAGCTTAGATTTAATTTGTTAGCAGTAGCTAACGTTAGACTAATTTTTGCCATTTTCTCTATGTCCGTTTTTTTCGTTTCAGTAGTCATAATACTTGAAAGAGCTAGTGTTAATTCATCCCCTTCAAGCCATTTCTCTTTAGTTTTGCTGTATAGTCTAACCGCATTTTTGTTTGAGCCAATCGCAACAAAACTGCATTCATAAAGCTCACACTTTTTAAGCGTCCAACTTCCATCAGGATTCTGAACCATATCGCTTTCCAGATAGGCAAAGCCAATCGAAACAGCTACGATATAGTCTTGTTCTACACCATCCGCAATTATTTCAACACCATCTTTCGACATCCAAAAATCTGTATCAGCTAACAACTTGCCGTTTTCAATTCTTAGATTTCTCCACTTGCCAATAATTGTTTTTAGCGACTGAATATGCGAATCAAGCATAGTAGGATTACCCGAAAATCTTGTAAGGTCAATCCCTGCTACGTCTATATTAAATCCATAATCGTTTATAGTATCATCGCACAAAACGAATGTTTTAACCACGTTTTTTTTCGCCACATTCTTAATAGTTTAATAATAGGTAGGGCGAATAAATCGCCCTCCTTGGTACATCCAGTATTCAGTTTCCACAACTATCTGTGTACTCCTATTCGCATCGTTGAGACAAACTTACAGGCGTTTTTTACGCTATTCTAATATGTTGTTATAGCTTATCATAAAAGTTTCAAAGCCCTTAAAAAACCCTCAATTTCGTATCGTGAAACAGTATTATTAAAGAAAAAACAGATGGGTGTAAGCAAGAAATTAGAGCAGGACTTTGCGAAAATATTGTACGTACAAGAGAAGCTTTCACAGAAAGAAATTGCTGAGCGGGTCGGTGTGACGGAAAAGACAATAGGCAAATGGGTAGAAGCTAATGGATGGGAAAAACTTAGACAATCACTATTAATTACCAAACCTCATAATATCAATTTGATGTACGCTACGCTTACATTAATGAATGAGGAAATACAGGGCAAAGTGCCGTCTTATGCACAACTACACGCAATTAACGAGCTTACAGGAGGCATTAAAAACCTAGAGGCTGAAATGGGTATAGGTGAAATGTTTACCGTTGGCAATGCCTTTATCAATTTCGTACGAAACATAGACATTAACAAAGCAAAAGAAGTGTATAGTCTCTTTGATGCTTTTATGAATAGCAAGCGATAATGGCAAAGAAAAAAACAGATAAAGACTATTGGGCTGAATGGGAAAGGCTAGGCGAAAATATGCGTAATTCTACGCCTATCGACCTTACTGAAAGCTATGCAGACAAAATCAAAAGGATTGCACATTTAGAAGCCAACCCCGAAAAATGGTTTAAGTATTATTTTGAGAACTTCTATACTTCTGAGCCTGCTGATTTTCACATAAAAGGAACTCGAAGGATTCTATATAATTCTGAATGGTATGAGGTGCGTGCATGGGCTAGAGAAAGCAGTAAGTCAGGGCGGACAATGATGGAATTTTTGTATTTGTGCTTAACTGGACAACTCAAAAACATCTTACTAATATCGAACAGCTTTGACAATGCAAAACGTTTGCTCTTGCCTTATAAAGTAATCTTAGAATCGAATAATCGAATTATTAACGATTATGGAAAACAAGAAAAAACAGGCTCGTGGGAAGCTCACGAATTTACATCTTTAAAAGGTTTCACATTTAGAGCTTTAGGAGCAGGACAATCGCCACGTGGTACTCGCAAAAACGAATACCGCCCAGACGGAATAATTTTCGATGATATTGACACGGACGAAGAATGTCGAAATCCCGATTTAATTAAGCAAAAAATTGACTGGATTGAGCAGGCAGTAATACCGACCCGTTCTATTTCAAGACCGCTAAGAATCGTAGTTTGTGGCAACATTATCGCAGATTATTGTTGCGTTTCAGAAATGGGCAAAAAAGCCGATTGCTTTGATATAGTCAATATCATAGACAAAAATGGGAAACCTACATGGGAGGCTAAAAACACACTTGAGAATATTAACCGTATTCGCAAGATGATTTCGTACAACTCTTTTCAAAAAGAGTATATGAATAATCCTGTAATTGAAGGTACGACATTCAAAGAGTTAATTTGGGACAATTGCCCGCCCATCAATACTTGTGATGCTGTTATTACTTATGCCGACCCTGCAACAAGTGACAAAAAAACAAAAGGAGCATCGACAAAAGTCGTTGTTATAATCGGGGTAAAAGACTTAAAATACTATGTCTATTTGTGTTTTTGCGATACCGTTTCCAACAACAACTTTGTTGATTGGCTATTTGAAGCAAATACTTATTTAAGGGAAAAGAAAGTAGATACTTACAGAATCTATATTGAAAATAACACACTACAAGACCCTTTCTATACACAAGTGTTAATACCTCTTATTCGTAAGAAAGAGCAGGAACTAAGAACTAATTTAAACATCGTCCCAGACACTCGTAAAAAACCAGAAAAATACGAACGTATTGAAGGGACATTAGAACCTAAAAGCAGAAACGGGCGATTAATATTTAATCGCAAACAGGAATCAAATCCGCACATGATACGTGCCTCTCAACAGTTTTTAGGGGTAAGCCCTAAAAGCAAAATGATGGATGCTCCAGATGCCGTAGAGGGCGGAGTATGGATATTAGAACGCAGAGAAGCAAAGAAGAATAACACTTACAGAGCAGGCAAACGGACAAACCAAAAATACTAATATGTACTTAACAAGAGAAGAACTCAAAACGGCAAGTTATCAGTACGTAATCGACCAAATAACCGAAAATGATGATTCTATTGTAGAAACAGCAATAGAGGCAGGAATTGAAGAGGTAAGAAGTTTTCTAAGTACTAACGGAAAAAAAGAATGGATTGATGGAAGGGTACGATATGATGTAAATGCTATTTTTTCAGCAGTTGGCTCTGCTAGAAATACGTTTATTTTAGAACATACTAAAAATGTTGCTCTATGGTATATTATTCGTAAAGGCAATGCAGATATTATCTACGAACAAGTAAAAGAGCGTTACGACCGTACAATAAAGTTATTAACTAACATACAAAACGGAACACAAACATTAAGCTCTTTACCAACCCTGCCAGACGAAGAAGAAACGACACAAACTAAGTATTGGCGTTCAGGTAGCAGACAAAAATTTAATTACGAATAATGGCAAATAAAACAGCAAAAAAAGCTACTGCAACACGAGAAAACAGAAGCTTACAATACATACCACGTGCTATTTCTCGCACCCGACAAGATATAAAAGATTATGTCTTTGCTGTCAATATGTGGAAAAACGTACAGATGCCTCGCACCTACAAACTTCAAAATATTTTTGAAATTGTATCAGAGGATGACATGGTACTTTCTCAGTCTCGTAATAGGAAACTAGCAATCTTTAGTAGAAGCTTTGTACTTAAAAATATTAGTAACAAAGAAGAAAACGACGACCTTAAAACAAAACTAATAGATAGTGGTCTTTACAGGCAATTTGCCACAGGCATTCAAGAGGCTGAATACTACGATTACACTTTAGCAGAAATGGATATTAAGCTAAACAAAAGAGGTGAAATAAAGTACAACCTTGTGACACTTGATAGGAAAAATGTAGTACCACAAACAGGCGAATACTTCCCAGACTATAGCATTCCACAAAGTATAAAATACAGAGAACTCCCAGAATTTGAAACTTATATTTTTGAGTTCCGAGGCACTACGCCTTTAGGCTTGCTTAATGCCTGCGCTCCTAAAGCATTAATGAAAAGGTTCTCTACTTCATGTTGGGCGGAGTTCACCGAAATATACGGAACACCACCCCGTGTAATGAAAACCAATACGCAGGACAAATCAGCCCTTGACCGAGCTGAGGACATGATGCGTACGATGGGTTCATCAGCCTACTTTATTATTGACGATGAGGAAACATTTGAGTTTGCTCAGGCGGTTGCGAGCAATGGCGATGTTTACGATAAGCTTATAGCAAAATTAGATAATGCGATGCAAAACATTATCACAGGCGTAATTATCGGACAGGATACAAAGAACGGCTCTAACAGCAAAGAACAGACCTCAAAACTGATTGCAGATAGTTTGATACAAGCAGATTTGGAACAAATACAAATGTATTTTAATCAAACCATTTGCCCAGCTTTATACGAGATAGGATTCTTTGACCAAGAGGTAAGATTTGAATTTCAAAAAACAATAGACCTTGCACAATTATGGGCAATAGTCAAAGACCTACTACCCTATAAAGATTTCACAAATGAATATCTTAAAGACACTTTCGGTGTCGAAGCTCAAGACAAAAAGCAACCTGATAATACAGCAAACACAAAACTTGCGTCGGGTGCCGATTTTTTCGTCTAAGCCCTGCACATAGCAGGGCGATGTTTAAAGGATTGCATCAGCGTTTAGAATACCTATACGCTTGCGATTGTCCAGATTGTCAAACAAAGTATCAAACCTTAGACAAAAAACAGGTTGATAATACTTTATTAGGATTAGCCGAAAAGGCATTTAAGAAAGTTTTCAAGTTGGGTTACGATGCTAAAAAACTGCTAAAGGAAAAGGATTTTAAAAACCTTTTAATTGGCGTTAAAAACAAGTTTAATCTCGCTTTAATTGAGGGAGCAGGCGATAACGAAGTACCGCCCGAAATGTTAAAAGCTCTCAAGCAAGATATATTTGTTTTCTCTGCTCTGAAAACTCATGCACAGCTTACAGAAGCTTCGCAAGCTCTTACAAATGAAGATGGCAAAGTACGCTCATTTCAGGAGTTTGAGCAGGAATATAAGAAGATTAATCAAACGTACAATGTTAATCACTTAGAGGCTGAATATGAGTTCGCAGTGGCATCCGCACAAACGGCAAGCGATTGGGCTGACATCGAAAAAAATAAAGGTCGTTACAATCTTCAATATCGCACAGCAGGCGACGAACGTGTAAGGCAATCACACAGAGCTTTAGATAGTATTACTTTGCCCGCTGATAGTGCTTTTTGGAGCGAATATTATCCGCCAAACGGTTGGCGTTGTCGTTGCAAAGCTATCGAAGTATTAAAAAGCAAATACGAAGTTTCTGACGAAGAAAAAGCCACAAAACTAGCAGAAACAGCAACAACCGAAATCGGAGCAAACGGAGTTAACCGACTAGCAATTTTTCGTTTTAATGCAGGAAAAGACAAAGTGATATTTCCACCAGAACATCCATATCATAAAGTAGAAGGTGCAAAAGAAGTAATTAGCCAACTGTAAAAATGTTAGAAGACTTTTTAAACAACGTCCTAAACGACATCAAAACCGAACTTTTAGAAGAGTTTGATAAAAATTTTGAACGTAAAGGATTTTTTTCTGATAAATGGAAAGATACAAGGCGTAATAATAGACGGGGTTCGCTATTGATACGAACGGGCAAATTACGTAGAAGTATCAAGGCTGTATTAGTAGATAATATCATTCGCTTTTCCAGTTCTACACCTTACGCTCGCATACATAACGAAGGCGGTAAGATTAAAGTGACGGCTAAAATGAAGTCATATTTTTGGTTCTTATACTATCAATCAGCAGGAGGAATACAATTCAGCATCAAAACAAAAGAAGCCCTTAAAACCAAAAAGAATAAGGAATTATCGGATGATGCTGAGTTTTATAAAGCGATGGCTTTGAAGAAAGTAGGTGATACTATTATAATCACAAAACGCCAATTTGTTGGACATCACCCCGACCAAGATAAAATCATAAAAGGTGCAATAGATAGAAATATTGAAGAACTAAACGAAGCAGTCAAAGAACAATTAAAACAAAAGAAATAATGAAACAGCTATTGTTAAACATTCAAAATCATATTGAACAGAACTGTCATTTTGCAAAATTCATTGATTTCGACGAAGGGCAACTAGACTACTACGAACAATATCCGCCCGCCATATTCCCTTGCGTGCTGATAGATTACACATCGGGCGATTTCACTAATACAGCAGGCTATAAACAGCAGGGCGTAGGGCTAATAGTAATAACATTAGCTGATATAAGACTAACAAACAGTTCTGCCAAAGCACCGCAAAATCAGAAAGATTCAGCATTAAAAATATTGGACTTTAAGGAGGAATTACACTGCAAACTACACGGTTGGTCACCTTTTGCAGGACAGGGCAAACTAATACGAACTAACGAGCGGAAACAACAAAGAGACGATAGTGTAAAAGTCTGGAAAATTACGTACTCAATAGCTCTTAATAACGTCTAACAACAAAAAAGGCTCTGATATATTCAGAGCCTTTAAAATAATGCTAATTGTTTCCTATCTACAGTTTCACGATTCTTCTTAGGATTTTTATATCCATTCATAAACCCCTGATAGCTCATAAAATAACCTCGCTGAGGTAAAATTCTTGAAACAAAGAAAGTATCAGGGCGGTCACCGTTCCGCTCTTTCCATTCTTCGTATATCTGCATGATGTACGCTACTTGTTTTTCATGAAATTTCCCTTGATATGCCATATTTTCAAAAGTTAGATATTCTGACAAACAGGACATTAAAGAAAAAAGTTCGGTAATTACTCACCTAACTTTCACTTTTAACTTTTAAATGGCTTAAATACAGTAAAAAAACTAATTATCATAAACAAAATCAGTAATTTTAATCTGTTACTTGATTGCGTTTCAACACTATTTAATTGTGCTTTAATCACGCTTATATCTGTATTTAAACGATTGCTCAATAACTTCAAAGCCTCAACCTTAGCCGTATTCTCAACCTTAAAAGTATCAACCCTAACCCTAGACACTTTTATAATTTTCGAGTCAGGACACTTGACTTTTACCGCCCTTTCAACATATTTTACAAGTGTTGGGCAATCAACACTATCACCTTTTACAATTAAGGTATCATACAGTGTAACTGTACTACCTTGCACATACTTTGTCTGTACTTTAAACTGCTCCGCACACTTATTCGCAAATTCTTCTTTGTGTTCATTATAGAACTGCTCAGCCCTAAAACGTTTCTTTGATTCCGAAACGCACCCGATTAGCGACAATACTAACAGGGTGCAAATGATGTATTTTGTCATACTATTCTTTTTAAGAAATTTGTGTAAGCTTGTATAAGTACTTCAGTCGTTTTACCAGATATATCGCTGTGCGGGTGAATACCATCTGGACAGAAATAACGAAGTCGTGTCATATCTTCATTTAAGTCCTGACCTACTGGAATATAGCCCGCAGTATTCCAAGGTGCTTGAGTCCATTTCACGTGACTGCCTACTACTTTTTCTTGCGAGAACCCTGTATAATTCCACATATCTAACAATGGTATATTATAACGTTCTGCTATTGATTGTTGTGCTAAAGTGACAGCCTTAAATAATGTATTTTCGTAATGTCCTACGATAAAAATCTTAGCGTATGGATTGTAACTAAGAATCAAATCAATTAAATAATTCATTGCACCGATATAAGTTCTGCGGTCGTTTCTGACAGCAGGATTAGCCAGCATTGTAGCGTCTGGTTCATCTATTTTATCATTACGCCCATGGTCGATTGCCCAATAGTCAGGAGCAGGAAGTCGACCATCTAAATAGGGTAAAACCCTATTTTCAAAGCTACAAGAAATGATAAAATCTTTTTCAGCTTGCGTTAAAGTAGCAGGCTTACCACCCAAAACGGCGGTAGGGAAATCGTTAATAAACTGTAACTTCTCTGCGTTTGTAGCCATCAAACAATAACCAACATTAGCGTAAGCCAACCCATTAGTAGTTCCATCAGCTCGTGAAATTCGCATCATTGATGAGCCAACTGACAAGTTGATACCTAAGCCTCCAAGTCGTTGCGGTGACATTGTTGGGTATAGTCCACCAAAAGGAATAGACGTTCCAACATGCACTATTTTTTTATCTTTTAAAGGCTTTGAAGCGTCCTCTAAAGTCTTAATTCTATCCTGCTCCGTTACTAGTTGTTCTGTCGATACCGCTTTGGTAAAGACTGTATATTTTGTAAGACTATAGCTATTCGCTATAAGCCCAGATAAGTACATTTTTGTAGCTGTAGGTGGAATAGTAAGCTTATAATCTACAATAAAATCTACATTGCCGTCTCTACCTTGTAACTCTGTTCCTACGACTTGATTACTAGAATTACGATATATAACTCCCCACATAGCCGAACCACCTACAGAAGTATTAACTTTTAATATATCAGAAGGTGAAATATTAAACTCCCTATACTTTCTACTTGGAGTTGTTTCTGTTTGAATAACCCCGTTTACCCATGGATATTTTCCTATTTCTTCAATTGTAGGAATTTGTACTATATTACTAGATAATACATTACCAAGATAAGAGAACATATTTTGTCTTTTTTTCAAAATAACTCCTCCAGATGCCACAAATCCGTTTACTTTATAATATGCACAATTGTTCGGAAACAATACTTTCAAGTCTGTAAAGGGAATATTTACGCCCGTATTATCCCCTTGATACTGTGATGAAATAACATTATTATTATTGTCGTAGAAAAACAAAAGTTTCATTGCTGACCCTCCAATTGTTGACGTAATATAATGTTCTGCACCGTCGTTGATTATTGTCGCATAGCATCTAATATCCGAGATACTTTCGCCTGTTCCTGCGAAGTTGATATACTTACCATTTGTAAGCGTCAGCGGATAATTGATAAGCTGAACAATAGTACTTACCGAGCTTTTTTCTACATCTGTATATACCTTATTCGTAACCCCGTCTGTGATAGTATCCGCCGACTGTGTTCCTGTGTGTGTCGCTCTATCTCTAAGACTAGCATTAGAGTCGTTAACAGTCGCACCAGTCGCAATGCTTGCAAGCTTATTTTTTTCTGTCGTGGTATAGTTGTTATCAATCCCAATATCCTGCATGTTTAAATTAATATCACCTATATGACCATTAACGCTTAAAACAGGTGATGCGGGCGTTAAGATTTTTTGCCAGCTTGATAGTTGCGTAGGATTATCACCGACTATAAAATAAGCAGAACTCGTATCTGAACGTGTACACCAATCACCCTTTTGCCCCGTAAGGGCTAACATTGCAGATTGATTTGCGACAGTTCCTAAAAATTCTACTAGAGCAACAGCAGGTAATTGAGATGTCGGAATTTTACCCCCAACCAAATCAGCTTTTGAAGTAATTTGACCTACTAACCCTTTATCGAAATCAGTATAATCATTTTTAGACAAACCCCTATTGCCTATATCTTTGCCTCTAATCTTCGAGCTTAAATCCTTCATATATTATAATGTAAATATTTCCTCTATAACACCATTAATCCCCAAATACCAAGCACTTTCTCCGTCATTACTAGAATCAGTATCAACCCTAATTAAACGGGGCTGATTACTATCGCTTATATCTTCAAGGTTTTGCACTTGCTCAAACTTATTGTAAGAGACAACAAAATTCACGTTCTCAACACCTCCCTTTAATTCGTATAAATCGCCAGTCTCTAAGACCTTCACAAGCATACCCTCAACACGTTCGTTAAAAGGCATATCAAACATTGCCTGTACTGTTCCCATAATACGATAAGGCGAAGACTTTGCAACCCATTCCGATTCTGTTCCTACAAAACCGTTCCGTTTAGCTACTTCATAAGCCGAAAGCCCTTCACTACCTTTTGCACCTAAAAAGCTTGTATTTTCCCCAAAATTCCGAACAACTATTTTCATATAATTACCGATTAGTTATATTTGTGATTATTTCAAACCCGCCTTGCATAAGTGTTTCTACATGCTCCGTGTCCACATCCCACACTAACAAATCGTACTGATATTGACGCAGTGGAATATCCATTTCGTTAGCAGGCTTATAAAGCCTCACCTCCACATTTCCGCCGACCAGTGACGTCGTAATTGAGCCGTCCAATGTGCTAAATGTTAGCACTACATTAGTCATGCTCCTAAGCCTAACCTCCATTTTCATTTGTTTGTCTAGCAAAGACAAATCCGTAAAAACGAACGTTATTTCAAACATATTCTTGATTCTTACCTTATAAAAATCGACCTCATTTGTGTGTATCATAGCAGAAAATAAAAAAGGGAATGGTCAAAATTAGACCATTCCCTTTTGCAAAACTAAAAGCTTAATATAGTTTGATAGGCTAGTTTTTAACTATAAAAATACCCCTGTTACTATGCCCTCACTATCAATACTAACCTCATCATTTTCAATGTCCTTAACATACCCAATTACCTTTTCACCGCTATGTTCTACAACCCATTGTTTACCATCAATCGTTTTAAGTATTAGTAAACCTTTTTCAATCGCTTCTTTAATTTTCATCTTGTTAATAGTTACATTATTTTTTTTATCTCAATCTCAAATAAATTTTCATTTCTAAAAAAATCACTTTCTACATCAATAGAAATGCTCATACCAAACATATCAAAAATAATAGGTTTAAAATAACCTGATATATCCCTTTTCTTCATCCATATTCTTTCCTTTTTAATCTTATCAATTTCTCCAATAAGCAAGCCTAATTCTTCCTCTGTACACAATAATTCTTTACTTGGAAATTTAATTCCCCTTTGCTCAGTTCTAATATTATATATAACTAACAATTCAGAAATTTCACCAGAAAAAGTAGGATAAAGAGCTTTTTCTTTTAAAATACGATAAGTTCTTAAAATTGGAAATACTAAAACATTATATACTCTTGTACTACAACGTTGAGTAAAAAGCAACAATTCTACTAATTCGCTATATCTTATTTTCAAATTTTTACTTGCTTTCATATTGCTCTAGTTTTTGCTTTAGTTTCTCAGATAAGAAAAAATAATAAAACATTGATTTTGTAGACCTTGAAAGTTCTCTTTTTCCAGATAAAAACTGACTCAACGTACTTCTATCTATCCCTAAAAGCTTTTCTAAATCGGTAGCTTTCAATTTTAAATTAGCCATCTGGTCTTTAATCCATTGCATTGTTACCACATCCGCAGGGGCAACAAAATAAGGCTTTGCCCCAACCTTCAAACGCCTCCCATACAGAAACGGAGCAAAAACCTCTTTCCCTATCTCTTTCAATCGCTCAGCACTCGCATAATTTTCGCTTAAATGATTTAATTGTACTACCTGTACTACTACATCATTTTCATTGCTAGAGATAATCTCAAACGAAATATTACTATAACGCTGATGTGCTAATGCTTTTTGCTCAATCGCTTTTTTTTGTGAATCGCTTAAATAGCTTAAACGAGACAAATTTGTTACAATGTTTTCCATTATCGTATCATGTTAAAGGGTGGGGCTTTCGCCCCATCCTATTAAATTAACTCTTTGTAAGTGTTAGTGTGAATTTGATAGATGCCTATTTGCTCATTTTCAATTCCGAGCCTTACCGCTTCGTTTTCATCTTCGATTATCAATACAGCATCAAAATAAAATTTATCGCCATATTTCCAACCTCCAACCACTCCACTTGTTTTTTCGAGAGCTATCTCAATCACTTTACTAGCTCCCTCTTTACCGAAAGAATCTTGTGTTTCTTTCAAAGCGACCGCCCAACCTCTTTTAACAGGTTGAAAGTCAGTCAAACTAATCGTGAACCCTTTAGGGTTGGCAGATGCTACTTTCAGTAGCTTTTCTGCAAGTTGCTTGTTTGTCATATTGTAAAAGAACGTTTTTGTTTTACACTTCGAAGATAATACATTGTTTGCACTATGCAAACTTTTTAAGCAATTATTTTCAATAAAAGACAAAAAAAATCCCCTCTCAGAAGGAGAGGGGTAAGGGGTGAGGTTATTACATCTTTTTCATCTCTAAAAGATAGTCTTTTTTACTTCTATCTTTTTCGACAATCACGTTAAAGTTATCCAATGCAAAAGAAAATATTTCCGCTTGCTGTCGAGAATAGCTCTCTACTATTTCAATAATAATTTGCAACATAGCGGATGAAAACAAATATTTATCTTTATACTTAATATCCCAATGATTTTTTTTCCACATCATTCTTTGTGCAAAAAGAAAATCATCTTCTATTTTAGAAGTAGGAAACAAGTTATGGTTAATAAGAATTTTAGGAAAATCAATCGGAAATACAATATCGTAAATTTTCGTATCATCATTTGCATTTTCAATAAGATTATTCAATTCTAAAAGCCTTTTATAGTATATTTCCATTGTTCTAGTTTTTTGGTTAAAGTTAAAAAATAGCCATCAACATGACGGCTATTTAATACTACTAAATTTTTAATCAATCAACCCAATCACCATTCACACGAACAATTTTACTACGCTGAATATCTGTTTTTTCTTCTTCAAACTTCTCTACCCAGTGTATTCTACCTACTTGCACTTTTGACATTATTGAACCGTCACGCCTTCGCTCATAAGATAGTACTTCTTCATCTTCTGTGTACCACTGCTCCGAATCACTAAGTAACATATCTTGTATTTGCAATTCTCGTAACTCCTTTGATTGTTCAGCTATTGACAATCTCAATTGCTGTATTTTTTCTCTAATTTCCTTTCTAGTATTCATAATATTTACTCAAAAACTGATTTATTGCTTTTACAACTGCCTCTTTTTTAGTTTCTTGTTTTTCAAGGTCACTACGATACGATACAACGTAAGTATTGTTTATAAGACACTCTAAGTTGTTTTTCATAATACCAATAGAATACCATTTAAGTACAACACCAGACGGTGGATGAAAGCACATTATATTAAAAAGGTAACCCAAGTCCTCAATTTTATCTATCACCTGCATTATCATATTCCAGTCAGAATAAAATTTTCTCCATCCTACCTTTAACTCAAGCTCTAAAACATGATTATATGTTTGTTCTTTAGTTTCTTTAAATCCACATGGATAAGATGCCATCAATACATTTTGAGGGTTTCTTAATTCAATTCTTTCGTTATTCTCTACAATTGAATATCCTACAAAAAACGCACACATTTTATTGTATTTTTTAATTTCCTCATTTGTCATTTTCTTCGTTTTAAATTATTAAAATCAATTTTACATTTATCCGTACAAAACCGTTTAATTTTCCGTGTCGTTTCAAACCGTTTCATACAAAATTCACAAACCTTTTCCGTTCCCGTTTCAGTCGAAAATACGCCCATATTCCGTGTATTGGCTTTTTTTACCGTTTCTACTATATCCGTTTCCGCTATCGTATCAATCTGTTTAATCGGTTTGGAAACGGGCTTTAATTCCGTTTCCAAATCCGTGTATTTAATCCATCGTCCCGTCTGCTCCCAGTGTTCAAAACTATAACCAAACCCATCAGAAGCATATCTCAAATTTTTTAGACAAATATCCCGAACCCGTTGAGAGTAGTAATTTTCCATTTCACTAGCAAGGGATATAAGTTTTTGTAGTTCAACACTCATCATAAGTAGTGCGTTGAAATCCACAAACTAAGCATAGACCCTATAGAGCTTCCAGTAGCATACATTAGCCTTTCTCCCCAAGTGCCTATCGAAATTTTCTTAACATTCAAGCACCAAACAATTGCAATCACAAAGCCAACTAAACCAACGCCAATTATATTTTTTTTAAGCACAAAATAAGTGCTAAGGATAACAAAGAAAACCTGTAAAAAACCTGTTATGAATATTCTCATTTTATTGCTTTTTTTCTTGTGTCTTAAATCTTACATCTTAAAGTCTAAACAAATCAATTATTCCATAATTCCGCATTCAAATAAGTTTCTGCATGCTTTTTACCAGTCCCTTGTTTCATCACTAAGAAATCATACTTAGCAATAAAATTATACGCCTTAATCCGCTCCGTATCGCTCATTTTTTCCCACTTCGCTAAAGACTTTTTCTTATGTGACAATGTAGTATGATTATACTTTTTCCAAAACATGTCAAAAGTTACATTCTCTACTATTTCTGTCAATTGCCTATTCTCTTTGTCTTTTTCAATAAGCAATTTAACAGACTCTAAAGTAAGCGGGATATGTCTTAAAAAAGTAGCGTGTTGGTCGGTTGTCAACTCTGTTTGTGATAAGTCTAAGAAGACTAAACCATCATTAATTTCGGAGAAGCCTAAAACAACTTCTCCGATAATGTGTTTTGAGGTGTAAGTGAATTTCCTCATTGTACCACCTCCTTTTTCAAATCAATATAAAACGCCTCATCTTGCACAATCTGCACACCCATCTTTTTAAAATCTTCCTCCTTAAAATTATCCCTATTCGCTAAAATTAAATCTTTGCAAGGTTCTTCACTTATACGGACATAGTCAGGATAAAACTCTTTTAAAAGGTTGGTAATACTAGCCCACGTAAACCCCTTCAAATTTTTCAATTTTGGTGTTCCAGTTCTAAAACCGACTACACCGTGAAGGCTTTCAAAACTCTTTTTCTTGCCAAATATTTGAGGATTCTCAGAGCAGTAAACTTGAACAACTTCAAAAGCAGCTTCTTTCTGCTCTTTTATCTCGTTTAACTCATCCTCTGCTTCACGCCTAATCTTTGCGACTTTCTCATCAATTTTTGCAAGTATGGATACTTGTCTAGCATCCAACACTGCATAAGACTGAAACGAATCATTAAACGCTGATTCTGTCACGTTTTTTACTACAATTTTCTTTACTTTATTAGCCATCTTATTAATTGTTTTAAAGCTTTGTAAACGTCCCAAATTTTAACATTTCTAACCATTTGGGATAATCTATTAAAAAGGGAGTTGAGGGCTTTAAATCCGAGTTCGTGCAACTAGCATAACACACCCGTGTTTTACTTTTCTTGTCCTCCGAGAAACTAATCTCATATATCGTCCCATCGTTATTCAGATACCGCTCCGCCATTTCAATTCATTTCAGGAGGTAGTACTTGCCATTGTTCATTTTTTAGATTTGCTAATGCTATCTTCGCACGCTCCAACGCTTCATCATGCGTCAACGGCTTCGGATAAGCCTTTTCAATCCCACAAACAGCAAAACCGATATGATATAAGGCTAACGATTCCTTATATTCGACCATATAAAGAGACTCATCCCTAACCGTATTCACGTAAGTTACTTCGCATCGAAAATCAGAATTGTTTTTCAAGAAATTCTCAATAATCTCTTTTACCTTATTTGCCCCGATGTGGCTAGGCATTGCAATATCTATTTTGTTCATTTTGCTTTAGTTTCTAGTAGCGTTTATAATGTCATTCAAAACCTTATCGTTTTGCAACTCCTTAGCCAATTCTTTGTACTCACCCTGAATACAATCAACACACATCCAACCTGCATCATTTTGACCCTTAGGCTTAGTTCTATGAACTACCCTTTTTTCCTTCAAACACTTAGTACATTTCATTTTTTTAGTTAAAGTTTAAAAAATCACTAACTCACTCAATCACAATTGTAAAATATGCACCATTCCATGAAACTGGATATTTCAGACGGTCGAACGGTGTCAATAACCTACTGCCTACAATCTCAAATTCTTCATTATCCTTTAAGCCCTCGAAATAGTCCGCCATGCTTTCCATTTTCCGCCTTCTAATCTCGTCCGCATTATCCTGTCCCGCTCGTTTAGGCATTTTAATTTCCATCCTTCGCCACCCCCTTTCTAATCGCCTTAGCCTTATCCGTTAATACCTTATCAGATGCCAGCTTAATTTTATACAATTCAACCCCAGAGAAGTCGTTTAAAGGCTTTTTAAATGACTTTAAAACCCAGCTTAAACAATTCTTAACCGCTTGTGATTTTTGCTCCTTAGTCTCAGCGTTTTCGACTTTGTACCAGTTAGAAATTATCAACTTGCGTAACCTATCATTTTTCTCAGCATCCCCACCCGCAAACAAAGCCTTCGCCTTTTCCTGCGTTATTTGCTTGTTTAAGCTATTAATTAGTTGCCGTGCTTCATAATCATACATTTCGCTAGATTTAACCGTCCTATTGTCCGTAAATGAAGCGATTAAAGCTTCTTTCTGCTCCATCACGCCCGCTTGATTCAGTACTGCGTGTAATTGCCTATTTAGTTGTCCTGTCATTTTTTGTAGATTAAGTGTTGATTAATGCAATCAAATAAAGCTCTATCGAATAGCATTGCATTTTTAAAGTTCTCATAGTGTCCCTGATTTTGAACTGCGTGTAAAAATCGGTCTTTAAGTATTATATCATCCCTCACAAAGTGCATCGTCCATAAATCCCAAAAATTAGATTTCTCTGCAATTTTTAGCCACTCATCAGGATACCACTTTTCGAGGAATGCCACCCCGACATTAAATAACATTTCGTTCCATTCTTCCCAACTTATTTCAAGTAAGTGACGGATATACTTACTATCTTCAATCTCCAATGTTGCTTTCATGTGCGATTAGTGTTTTAGATATTTCACGTCTGTTCCCTCTGTACTGTATTCCAAGACAATCACATATTTCCATCGCCCTAGACATCGCATCTGTAGAATCATCTTCGATAACCTCTCCTACAATTTCCCTTTCTGTTCCTTCAATTTTGAAGTCAACAATAGCCTCAATAGCCTGTAATGTTCTTTGTGTTGCTAATTCCATTTTTCTATGTTTAATGATTAATTTGTTCCATGATAAAGACTTGCTTTTGCTTCATCCACGTACAGCGAACCGCCTTCGCATCGCCCAGAAATGTCTGCCCTAAGCCCTACGACTCTTACTATTATTTCAGCCAACTTTTTTGCTAATACCGCTACAGCGAGATAAGGTTCTTTCTTTTTTTCGTGAGCAATCAAAATAAACAATACATTCGGAAAGTCTCTTTTCAGTCTTTGCAATTCTGCTTGTGTCAGTTCGTCCGAGTACACCGTTGCATTATCCAAAAAAAGTATTTTTGCAGAGCCTCGTTTTTGCAGATAACTTCTAATTTCGCTTAGCTGAACATATTCGGTAAACTTCACATTTGTACCTCTCTGATACCCCGCCCGCTTCACAGAAGCCGTAAAGCCTTTTCCTATGCCTTCTTCTCCACTCACATACAAAACTTTCTCACCTAACGCATCCCCGAAATACTTCGCAAGCAATAGCGAAAACCATGTCTTTCCGTTTTTTTCATCGCCGTAAACTATCCAAATTCCGCCCCTCGCAGGATTGCCCATCACTTCAAAAAATACGCCGTCAAACTTAAATTCATCATGCTCAGCGTTGAGCATATTCGCCATGTTAACTATCCTCATTTTGTTCCTTCATTTTCTCAATTATTAACAGAGACTCCGCCCGTCTTAACCCGCCAATTTGCCCCGATGCGTCACGAATAAGGCACTTTTTTACAATCTCATTCAGTTGCTTCTCTTTCACACCGTTCGCCTCTAACACATCAGAAATAAGACTCTTATAGAAATCAATTTTGTCATCTTGTCCAGTCGGTACAGTAGTAGTATAGCGTTCTGAAAACCGAGAGAACAACTCTCTATATCCTACTTTCTTACTCCGAATACCTCTGTCTATTTTCTCACGAAGCCCATCTGCACCCATCATATACCATCCGCAAGCGTTTTCCGTAGCATTCCAAAACTCCTTAATTTCCAAGAACGCCGAATATTCCAAGTCACCAGCTTCATCAATGATAATGACGGGGTTTGTGAGTTGCTTTAAGTAGTACTTAATATTCGCTTTCGTCTCTGCATACTTACCAAAATCAACCCCGATGCTTTTCGCCAATAGCTTAATAAAAAGTTGCTTAGTCTTAGCTTGCGAAGCATCCACATAGAAGCAATTTTTAACCGTCCTAGCCAAATACTTAGCCGTGAACGTCTTACCTATCCCGCAATCATCTACACAGATTTTCGACTTACCGTATGTTTTACAGAATAAAACATCCTGTTCAATAATTTTAAAAACATCCGTTTTCGCTACATTCCACTTGCGTTCTGTCAAACTAACATTCAACTCCCGCCCGATATTTAGCCATTGCGAATTGCTCAATATCTTTTCCGTTTCGCCTTTTTTCAGCCTATTAAACACGGCTGAATTAATACCCCACTGTTTAGAGAAAGCCGAATCCGCCCCCTCAAAATTGTCTCTCAATGCAAGCAATTCTTGCACTATCTTCTCTTTAAGTTCTGTTGTAATTTGCATGTTGGTTAGGTGTTTAGGGGGTTATTTTTCGTCAACAAAAAGGAAATCAAGCGTTTTATCTTCTACGTCGTACAGTTTGATAATCTCTACAGTACTATTACCCAGTTCGCCCAACATTGGCATATACTTCTCAAATGCGAGCTTATATTCTTCGTCGTTACTTACTTCTATCGTTATGCTCATCGTTGTGAAGGTTTTTAATTTTGTTAACTGACCAAACTATTAATATCACTTCTATGGTTAGCCCAGCCAGACAGGCAAGGGCTTTAATTGTAGCATCATTCATTTTCATCCATAATTTTAAGTCCATAAAATATTACTATTAATCCTAGTGCTATTTCTGCCAATAAGGCAATAGCATTTATTACATATTCGGTTACCATAATAAGAAGGGGTTTTAAATAATCACTAAATCACAACTCACTAAATCACAACTATCACCATCTATCAGCAATGTCCAATACTCTACGAGCCGACCTTTTCACTGTAAATGTTTCCTCATCATCCAAAGCAGGCAATATTTCAACCGCCTGACGTTCAACTTTTACAGCATTATTCAATACCGTAACTTTCTCAACCGCCTTGCTTTGTCTAGTTCCGAAACTCGTAACAGTGCTAACGTAAGATGAAATCATCTGATAGTTTCTTTCACATTCCTCTGTTCGTTCTATCAATGCACGTTTATATGTAGGTTTCTTTATCAAGTCGCATACATATCTACCATCCAAATAAGCAACAGCCTTGCTAACATTACCCTCATTATCATCTAGCCAATATGCTGTAATTTCCTGTCCTTCAACTTTCTTCATCAGGTTAATCAAATCATTACCCAATGCTAATTTTTGATTCACAGCCAAACAAAACTCCATCTTATTCAACCTTACAAAACCAGTATTACAGCTTGTTTTAGTCGCATATCCTACGTTTGGCAATAACACATTCCAGTTTAGCGGTAATGTCCCAGTCGGATGTTGTTTCTCCATAAATACTTGCCATCGTGTCATCCCTTTGATTTTTGGATGTTCTGAGTTATTCCATCGTCTTATAGAAGCCTCTACCTGTTCAATAATCCACCCATAAGGCATTTTCTTATTTTCTAGCTCTTTAGTCTGATAAGCTTCATTTTTAGCATTAGGGCGTTTGGTATGATTTTCAATATCCTTTTCATAGTCCTCGCCGTAACGTATTCGCCGAAAAATGTTTTCGATATACTTACCAGTTGCGTTATTCTTCTCAATACGCACATGATTAAACAAAACGCCTTCTTTCAAAACTGTATCCTTTAAATGCGTATTCAAAGACGATTCGCATTCTAATTCAGCCGACATATTCAAGTTTAGCTCATCATAATTACGCACTAATTGTCTGTAAAACTCATAGATAATTCCCTCTTTCGTTTTACCATGTACCCAACACGTAATAGCTTCACTACAAACATCCGCACCAACATAAAACCAGACTCTTTTTCCATTTTCAAGCGATAGAAACGGAGGATTCCTATCATCAATACTTAACAAGCTACCAGCCCAATCCACGCCCTCAGTACTATGTGTAGGTTTAAACTTATTCATATACACTTGCCTGTTTCCGCTTCTTAGTTTCCATGTTCCAATTCTATTCTCCCACTTGCCTAAATAGTTCTGTATAGTACTTTCCGAAATAGCAGGAAACTCACTAGAATTATACACCTCACCAGTACTATTATTAACCACGTCTATTTGTCCAGACAAAAAAGCGTTATACTGTCTTGTAATGTGCGTAGGCGTAGGCTTTACACTAACCCCTGCATACATCGCATTTAATAACATCACCACATCGTCCGTCACCTTCAAAGCATTCTTAATACCATGCTTTTTGCTGATTAGTGCTTGATAGCCCTCTTTCTCAAACTTCTTATAAGCCTCACAGAATCGACGCTCGTTTTGTGGCAAAGTATGCTGACATCCGTGCTTTTCTTCTAAGACTTTTTGAAAGTGTATCGCATCACCCCAAATAGTTTTCATAACTCCCAGTAGCGTACCTCTTTTCGTCCTTCTTTCTCGTTCCCTAGCTTCTCTAAGATTAATACAAGCCTTCAAAACCGACGCATTCACCGTATAACTTTCAATGTGTTCGATACTCAGCCCACCGCCATCAGGAAAACGAAAAGCAGTATAGAATTGCAGAGCCTCAGAAGACTTGATATAGAACTTATCAAGCCAGTTGTTCAAATAAACCTTGCGTGGGTCACCTAGAGCATTCTGTATTTCCAAAGCGAGCGAATCAAAGTCTATCAATAACATTCTACCATTTCCAGCCCTCTGCAACCGCTTAATACCATAAGGTTTGTCTTTGTAGCGGTCAAGAGTAATAGCTAAATGATGTTCCGAATTGAAAAAATTTGGTATCAATTCATTTTTTGTAACTGCAAGTTTTCCGCTCCATTCGTGTGGCATATTCCTTCTATTTTTTTAGGGTCTAAATCATTAACTAAATCTTCTACTTCCTGCTTTCGTATTTTAATTAGTCCTACTAACGCATCCTCAACTCTTTTACTTTTTCTTTCACCCCTAGCAACCATGCTAACATGATTTTGTGAGAGATTTAGCTTAATTGCTAACATCTTCAAGTCACCGTTTAATAAATATTCTTTTCCAGTCATAGTATTATTGCGTATTATTGCGAATGATTTGATATTACAATGCAAATATTACGCATTTTGCGTAGAAAAGCAACATTATTTCTAAACTTTTTTATAAATTCTCCTCAAAATGAGTATAAATATAGATAAATCATTGATTCTCAATAAGATAAAAGAGTACTATGATTTTAAAACAGATACGCAATTTGCAAAGTTTCTTGAAATTGCACCAACTACCTTGTCATCATGGCATAAAAGGAACACTTTTGACCATGATTTAGTGTATGCAAAATGCGTAGAAATCAATCCAGACTTTATACTATCAGGAGAAGGAGATATTAAAAGAAGAAAATTGTATGATGAAGCCGAATACCTTGGGGAAATAAGAAGTTTTGAAGAAAATGAATTAGTCTATCAGATAGGTCAAAACCAATTCATCGACATGGGCAATGGCAGAATGCAAATGTTTGTCCCTCTTGTTGAGCAATACGCCTATGCAGGCTATTTATCAGGATTTTCCGACCCAGCATATATAGAAGAATTACCGAAAATATCAATAATAGTAGAAAAACACCATTTGGGAACATACAGAAGTTTTACAGTAAAAGGCGATAGCATGAACGACCACTCAAAATATGCTATTTATGAAGATGACATAGCCGTAGGCAGAAAAGTAGAAAAACAGTACTGGACATCAAAGTTACATATTAACAAATGGCAAAACTTTGCCATTGTTCACGAAGATGGCATAATCATCAAACACATATCTGAACACGATGTAGAGCGAGGTATTATCACCTGCGTTTCACTCAACCCAGACAAAGAGTTCTACCCAACCCGAAAAATATACCTTAAAGACGTTTACGAACTTTACAATATTATTCAAGTAGTTAGAAACTTTTAAACATTTATATCTATGTCACAGGTTACTTTTTTCCGTTTATTTATAGCAGTATTTTGTATTCTTTTTGGTTGTATGAACTTCCAAAGTCCTTTCTACCTTTCAAGCTTTACATTCTTCTTTTTGGCTTTATATTTAATACCTATTACACATGATTTTTTAATGAGAATAGTAAATTTAAAGTTATCCTCGTATATAAAAGTCATAATTGCAATAGCATTATTCTATTTAGCAACCTCAGTTTTTGAAAACATTAACAACGAATCTAAAGAAACGCTTCATAATAGAGTGTACGGTATTAATCAATGATAATCTAGTAAAACACACCTCTTTTTATTCAAACAGGTCAAAAACACTCATAAATCGCAATAAATCAACCATTTAACGTTAAATGTTTCACGGTTTTGTTAAATTAAGGGGGGTGTTTCACGCTAAAATTGTGCAATAATAGCCTTATTTTGTATTGTTAGGGGGGTACTACAGCCTATTAAAATACATACTCTTGTGTATGCAACTGTATATCCAACTGTGTACGCAACCCCAAAAAGTACAGACAAACGGGTGTTTTTCTCTGTTTTTCGGGTGTTTTGTACCAACAATTAAACAGCGTTTAAGAGAGCTTTAAATGTCATTTAATACCAATATGCCATACAAGCAAAAAACGCTTAAAACAGCCCATTTAAAGCCATTTTAAGCGTTTTTAAAGCATTTACCAAGGGGTAATGGTAGTATCAGCACAATAACAAAAGCAAAGCAAATCAAAAACTAACCCATAATAGTACACTATGGTACTATTGTACATTTCATTTTGTGTGCCTATTCAAACCAGTTATCCACATAACTACCTGTAAATCAGTCCTTTTTTAGTCAATTTTAGGCTTTTTTCTCTTATACTCTTATGTACATTTCTTTCTACCCCCCTTATAATCTTTGGTTTCGTCGGGATATAAGTCTTTAAGAAATAATGTAAAAATAAAAATGCAGAAGAATATCGCAAAATATTCAACATGGATTGAAAAATACCAATTTAAATTAGGCAGGATATGATGCAAATAATATTGCTTATCAACACCAACGATTCTATAAATAAAAAATAAGCAAAAGAGGGCAAAATAAAGAATTTCGCGGTCGCGTTGCCCCATGAAGTAAAGTCCAAAAAAGAATAGACTACCCATAAACAATACGCCTGCGAGTAACAAATCAGAGGCAATTTCTCTTTCTCTTTGCTCATGCATTATTTCGGAATCACCCAACACAATCATTTGAGAAATTCCACCCTTGTAATGTTCGAAATTAGCAATCTGTAAGACTAACTTCAACGTATCCGTTGTGGCATAGTAATTCCTAAGGATGGGCAACCATTGCGGTTTATACTGTTCTTTATTTTTAGCAACTACTCCATTAACAGCAAATAGTTCTCCGTTCACCCAAAAGTTAAAAGTACAGTAAGTAGCAGGCAGAAAGAAGGCTAAAGAAGGATTTCTCCTGTGGTCAATCACCAAATCTAATGAATACGTAGCCACCCCAAAAGCTTTATAAGGCATATTTAATTGCTCATGCTTATTCCAAACTTTGGTTAAATCGGTATAATAACTTGGTTTAGGCTTAGTAGCGAGCATCTGAGGAGTTAATAGTTGGTTCCAATAAAATGCCCAAGGACCTCTTAACTCTGTATTATCTTTTTTAAAGTTATGTTGTCTTAAATCCAAAATCCCGTTATTAGCATGATATTCCGTTGCCAATAAAGGTGAAGTGATGAAAGATAGGAAGAAAGTAGTAAAAGCAAGGAGGCTATATTTCACATTATATTTCTCAAAAACAAAATAATACATTTGTTGATTCATGCTTTTATTTTGTTTTTGCAAGTACTGATAATTTTGAATTTCTAAAAAGAAGTTTTTCATCAGAATACTTGAT